>DASTKA010000001.1:0-12463 GCA_035716165.1 Mycobacterium sp.
AAGCCAACGCACGTAATAACCGCAGTCCTCGAGCGACACGTGCGGCACCGCCCCGTCGCCGAGTGGAACACGCCACGTCAGGACGCCGTCCTCCACGGTGGGTGTCATCGGCGTACCCGGCGAGATCACCATCTCGATGTAGGGACCCGAGGTGAACAGCGCCGCGCCCATCCGATCGTGATTCACCTGATTTTGGAACAGAATCCACTCGCCGACGCGGCCCTTGCCGTCGTAATGACCGGTGCGGAACCGAGAATCGTATCCCGCCTTCTTCAGTCCGTAGTCGAGGTTTCCGTACACGAAAAACCTGACTCCCTCTTCGATGGCGATCTCGTAACTGCGGATCGCCCAGTAGGTTTCGCTCTTCTCGCCGGTGTTGAACCCGTCGATGTTGACGAAGGCTCCGTCGCAACCGCGGAATCCCTCACGGAGCGTCGCTTCGTCTGCAAAGGATCCCTCAATGGCGGAGACGCTTTCGAGTTCAAGCAGTTGCCTGGCTCGCCGGCTGCCCGCGTCCCGGGTGAGAAACCGAACCGAGTATTTCTTATCGGCGACGAGCGCGCGGATGACGGGCATGCCCTGGGCTCCGGTGCCGCCGACGACGAAGATGTTCGAGGTGGTGTGAGGAGACATTGGTTGGCTCACAACCGCTCGATGATGGTGGCGTTGGCCATGCCGCCGCCCTCGCACATTGTCTGCAGGCCGTAGCGGCCGCCGCGTTGTTCCAGAGCGTTGACGAGCGTCGTCATGATGCGAGCGCCGCTGGCGCCCAACGGGTGACCGATGGCGATGGCGCCGCCGTTGACGTTGGTCTTGGCCAGATCGGCGCCGGTGTCCTTCGCCCAGGCCAGCACGACGGGCGCGAACGCCTCGTTCACCTCGAACAGGTCGATGTCGGCGAGCGTGAGGCCGGCGCGCTGTAACACCTTCTCGGTGGCCGGGATGACGCCGGTCAACATATAGAGCGGGTCGGAGCCCACCACGGTGGCGGTGTGAATCCGGGCCAGCGGGCGCAACCCCAGTTTCTTGGCGGCCTCGCTGCTGGTGATCAGCACCGCGGCGCTGCCGTCGGACAGCGGCGACGAATTTCCGGCCGTGATCTCCCAATTGATCTGTGGGAAACGGGCTTTGGCCGCATCGCTGTAGAACGCCGGCTGCAACCCGGCCAGCGTCTCCACCGTGGTGCCGGGGCGGATGAATTCGTCGGTGGCCAGCCCGGCGATCGGAATGAGCTCGTTGTCGAACAGGCCTTCCTTGGTGGCGTGGGCGGCCTTCTCGTGGCTGCCGGCGGAGAACTCGTCGAGCTGCGCGCGCGTGAAGCCCCACTTCGCGGCGATCAGCTCGGCGCTGATGCCCTGCGGCACCAGGCCGTCCGGGTAGCGCCGGGTCATGTCCTCACCCATGGGGTTACTGCCCGGCAATACCTGGGTGCCCATCGGGACGCGGCCCATCGACTCCACGCCGCCGGCGATGACCAGGTCGTAGGCGCCCGCGACCACACCCTGGGCCGCGAAGCTGATGGCCTGCTGGCTGCTGCCACATTGGCGATCGATCGTGACGCCGGGAACCGACTCCGGGAAACCCGCGCCCAGCAGCGCATTACGAGCGATGTTGGCCGCCTGGTCGCCGACCTGCGTGACCGCGCCGGCGATGACATCGTCGACCTGCGCCGGATCCACGCCGGTACGCGCCACGAGCTCGCGCAGGCTGTGCGCCAGCAGATCTGCGGGCAGCACATCGTGCAGGGCACCACTGGCCTTGCCCTTGCCGATGGGGGTGCGGACGGCTCCGACGATGACGGCGTCGCGGTTCATGACTCCTCCTCGAGTCCAAATGATCTAGGTATAGATCGCTGTACCCAGATAAACACCTCGGTATGCTGAAAGCAACCCAGCTGCGGAGGTGATTTAGATGACACTGCTGCAAGGACCGCTGGCCGACCGCGACGCCTGGTCGGCGGTGGGCGAGTGCGCGATCGAGAAGACGATGGCGGTCGTCGGGACCAGATCCGCGATGCTGATCATGCGCGAGGCCTACTACGGCACCACCCGGTTCGACGACTTCGCGCGCCGGGTGGGCATCACCAAGGCCGCCACCTCGGCGCGGCTGAGCGAACTGGTCGAGCTGGGGCTGCTACGGCGTCAGCCCTATCGGGAGCCCGGGCAGCGCAGCCGCGACGAGTACGTGCTCACCGATGCCGGCATCGATTTCATGCCGGTGGTGTGGGCGATGTTCGAGTGGGGGAGGCGCCATCTGCCGGGTCATAACCGGCTGCGGCTGACGCACCTGGGCTGCGGAGCCGAGGCAACCGTCGAGATCCGTTGTGCGCAAGGCCATCTGGTCCCGCCCGACGAGCTCGGCATGCGACTGGCTAAGAAGTCTGGTTGAGCGCGGCGAGCAGCCGGCGCGCGGCGGCAACGCGGCGGACGGCGGGGCCGGTCAGCGTGTCCAGCGCGCACTCGGGGTCGGCCGGCGGCCCCATGTGCCCGCACCCGCGCGGACAATCCGCAATGGCCTCCGCCAGGTCGGAAAACGCCATCATCACGTCGTCGGGCCGGATGTGGGCCAGCCCGAAGGATCGGATGCCCGGCGTGTCGATCACCCAGCCGGAGGCGCCGAGCGGCTCGGTCAACGGCAGCGCCACCGACTGCGTCGACGTGTGCCGTCCCCTGCCGATGTCGGTCACGTCGCCGACGGCGCGGTCCGCGTCGGGCACCAGGCGGTTCACCAAGGTGGACTTGCCGACGCCGGAATGCCCGAGCAGCACGGTGATCTTGCCGGCGAGCAGGTCCGCCACCGCGGGCAGGGGATCGTCGCGGCCGGCTTCGACCACCGTCAGGTCCAGATCGACGAACTGTTGCGCGAACGGCTCCGGCGGGGCCAGGTCGGTCTTGGTCAGGCACAGGATGGGCGTGAGTCCGCCGGCGTAGGCGGCGATGAGCGTCCGGTCCACCAGGCCGGTGCGGGGCGGCGGGTCGGCCAGCGCGACCACGATCAGCAGCTGATCGGCGTTGGCGACCACCACCCGTTCGGTCGGATCGGTGTCATCGGCGGTGCGCCGCAACACCGTTCGGCGCTCCCCGCGACGCACGATGCGGGCCAGGGTGTCTGGACGCCCGGACAGGTCGCCCACCACGTCGACGTCGTCGCCCACCACGATCGGGGTGCGGCCCAGCTCGCGGGCCCGCATGGCGGTGACCCGGCGGTCGACGTCGCCGCCCAGCACGCACCCCCAGCGGCCGCGGTCGACACTGATCACCATGGCCGCCTCGGCGTCCGCGTGCTCGGGGCGGGTCTTGGTCCGCGGTCGCGAGCCCCGGCCGGAGCGGATCTTGACGTCGGACTCGTCGTAGTCGCCGGGTCTCACATGCCGTGTCCCACCATTCGGGCCCACAGCTGCGGGAAGTCCGGCAGCGTCTTAGCGGTGGCGCCGATGTCGTCGACCTCGACGCCGGACACCCGCAGCCCGATGATTGCGCCGGCCATCGCCATCCGGTGGTCGGCGTAGGCGCGCCAGGTTGCGGAATGCAACGGGGTCGCGGTGATCACCAGGCCGTCGTCGCTTTCGGTGCAGTCGCCGCCGAGCCGGTTGATCTCCTTGCTCAGCGCGGCGAGCCGATCGGTCTCATGGCCGCGCAGATGCGCGATGCCGGACAGGTGCGACACCGATCCCGGTGTCGCCAGCGCCGCCAGGGCGGCCACCGACGGCGTCAGCTCGCCGACCGCGCGCAGGTCGACGTCGAACCCGCCGTAGTCCCCGGATCCTCGCACCTCCAGAGCCGAATCTGTATGTGTGACAACGGCATTAAGCTTGTCCAGCACGGTCAGGATGTCGTCGGCGGGCTGCACGCTGTTCGATGGCCAGCCGGTGATGCGCACCGCGCCCCCGGTGACCACCGCCGCCGCCAGGAAGGGAACGGCGTTCGTCAGGTCCGGCTCCACCTCCCAGTGCCGCGTCGCGACGGGCCCCGGCCGCACGTGCCAGCGGTTGGGGGTTGAGTCGTCGACGTCGACGCCGGCCTGGCGCAGCATCGTCACCGTCATGGCGATGTGCGGCGCCGACGGCAGCGACGCCCCGGTGTGGTGCACGGTCAGGCCCTCGGCGAACGAGGCCGCGCACAACAACAGGCCCGAGACGAATTGCGAGGAGGCCGAGGCGTCGATGTGCACCGTCCCGCCGTTGACCGAGCCGGTGCCCAGCACCCGGAACGGAAGACCGGAGCCGTCGATCCGCACACCGAGCCCGCGCAGCGCGTCCAGCAACGGCACGATCGGCCGCGCGCGGGCCTGCTCGTCACCGTCGAACTCGACCATCGATTCGGCCAGCGCCGCCAGCGGCGGGACGAACCGCAGCACCGTGCCGGCCAGGCCGCAATCGACCTGCGCCATCGGTTCCGGCGACACGCGGCCGCTGACCGTCAATTCCGTCCCATCGCCGTCGACACTCAAGCCCAGCGTGCGCAGCGCCCCGATCATCAGATCGGTGTCCCGGCTGCGCAGCGCCCCGGTGATGGTCGGGGTGCCCTGGTCCTGCGCGGCCGCCAGGGCGGCCAGCACCAGGGCGCGGTTCGTCTGCGATTTCGAACCCGGAACGGTCACGGTCGCGTGCACCGGCTGCGATGCCGAGGGGGCCTTCCACGTACTCACCGGTCCATCATTGCCTGTCGCCGGTTTCTGCCACCATGGAATGTATGTGTGGACGGTTCGCGGTGACGACGGATCCGGCCTTGCTGGCCGAGAAGATCAAGGCGATTGACGAGGCCACCGGCGCCGACGCCGGTTCTGCCGCGCCCAACTACAACGTGGCCCCGACCTCGACCATCGCGACCGTCGTCAGCCGGCATTCCGAGCCCGACGACCAGCCGACGCGGCGGGTGCGGCTGATGCGCTGGGGTTTGGTGCCGCCGTGGGCCAAGGCCGGCGCCGACGGTGCTCCCGACACCAAGGGTCCGATGCTGATCAACGCTCGCGCGGACAAGGTCACCACGTCGCCCGCCTTCCGGACCAGCGCCAAGTCCAAGCGCTGCCTGATCCCGATGGACGGCTACTACGAATGGCGGGTCAACTCGGCCGACGCGGCCGGCAAGAAGACCCGCAAGACGCCGTTCTTCATGTACCGCGAAGACGGGGAGCCGCTCTTCATGGCGGGGCTGTGGTCGGTGTGGAAACCGGCCAAAGACGCTTCCCCGCTGCTGAGCTGCACGATCATCACCACCGATGCGCCCGGCGAGCTCGCGCAGATACACGATCGGATGCCGCTGGTGGTGCCCGAGCGCGACTGGGACAAGTGGCTCGACCCGGACGCCCCGATCGACGAGGACCTGCTGGGCCGCACGCCCGACGTTGGCGCCATCCGGATGCGCGAGGTCTCGACGCTGGTCAACAACGTCCGCAACAACGGCCCGCAGCTGCTCGAGCCGGCCGAGCCGGAGCCCGAGCAGGCCACGCTTCTCTAGTCCACCCTCGGGGCGCCGTTATGGCATTGGGCCGATCGCCACGGTGTCGGCATTCACGCCCGCCGGCCCGCCGGGGTGCTCGCTGGGTGGGGCTTTGCACACCCCTTCGCAAGAGTCAGTTGCGGGGTCCATGGTGGGAAGCTGCAGAAAAAACAGGGGCAACTGTTGCGCAGGATAGCCATTGGCCATCGACGCCGCCGAAAGTCCAGTCGCGAGCGCAAGAACACTGGTAAGAACCATCTCCTTGACGTTCATCGATTAAATGTAGGGTCAATAGTCACCACATCCATCGATGTTGTTGCCTCGTAACCTATTTGGAATGCTTCATTAATCACACACCGGTAAGTTGCCGTGTTACGCGAAATGCCGGTCTGAGGCGGCTAAACCAAGGCGCCACAAGTAATTCGAGACGTCGTCCGGCGGGCGCACCATCCACGGGGCTGGCCCGCGCGCTGAATCAGTTGCTGAGAAGCAACTTCCAGTTGCCGTTGACGTCACGGCCCCGGAATGCACCACGAACCGTCGTCAAGGACCTCGGAAAGGGCGTCGGAATGAACACCGTCAATTTCGATTTCACCGGCGCCCACGTGCTGGTGACCGGCGGCACCCGCGGCATCGGCAACGCGATCGCCGCCGCGTTCGCCGGTGCCGGCGCCGCCGTCACGGTCACCGGGACCCGCGCGTCGCCCGCGGACTACCCCGAGACCGACCTCGCCGCGTTCACCTACCGCCAGTGCCGGATCCAGGATGCCGAATCCGTTGACGCCCTGGCAGAATCGCTGGGCGACCTGGACATCCTGGTCAACAACGCGGGCGGCCCCTATCCCTCCGGCGACGAATACGACCCGGACGGCTATGTCGCGTCGGTGACGCAGAACATGTTGGGTCCGATGCGGCTGACCATGCGCTGCCATGAGCGCCTCAAGTCCAGCCAGGCCCCAGGCGGCGCGAGCGTCGTCAGCGTCGCCTCGATGTCCGCGTTCCGCTCGGCGGTCTTCGTCCCCGGCTACGCCTCGTCCAAGATGGGCCTGATCGCTTTGACGATGAACCTGGCCCGCCGGTGGGCCGACGACGGGATCCGGGTGAACGCGATCGCGCCAGGGCTCATCGGTACCCGAATGACGCACCCTGCCATGGGAATTCCCGAGGTGATGGACGTCGAGATCGGCTTCCACACCCCGCTGGGCAGGCCGGGGACACCGCAGGACTGCGCCGGCGCGGCCCTGTTCTTGTGTACCGACGCCGCGTCCTATATCACCGGCACCACGATCGCCGTCGACGGTGGATACCTGACGGTGTAGCACCATGAGCGAATTCGACGGCCTCGCAAGTGCCGACGACGTCTTCAAGCCGGCGGCCCAGCGCACCTGAGCGAAATCGATTCCGACTCTGGCGTGGGCCGCCTGCCTCAAGTCTCACGCGCTGGCCATGACTTCTACTAACGGCAAATTTGTCCACCGCGTACAACTGTTCGGCCAACTTTGTCGGTTGGGGACGGGACCGGTACGGCTCTGGGACTTAGTATGCGTGGGTGGCTGGCTCGTACACATACACATTCGAAGACATCCGCGATCGCCCGGTGGCGGTGATCGGGGCGGGAACTCTGGGCCGCCGCATCGCGTTGATGTTCGCCACCCGCGGCGGAACCGTGCGCATCTACGCTCGGCGCGACGAGCAGCTGGCTTCCGCGACGCAGTATGTGGCCCAAGACCTTCCGAGGGTGATCGACGGCCGCGGCTTCGGCGAGCCGGGCGTTGCAACGGGTACGACATCCCTCGCCGAGGCGCTGGACGGTGCATGGCTTGTGGTGGAGTCCGCCCCCGAGAAACTCGAGATCAAAATCCCGTTGTGGGGTGAAATCGACCAGGTGGCGGCGCCGGACACCATCTTCGCGACCAACTCGTCGTCGTACCCGTCGCGTCTGATGGCGGAAAACGTGCGTGACAAAACGCGGTTGTGCAACACGCACTTCTACATGCCGCCAGAGGTCAACGCGCTCGACTTGATGTCCGACGGCCAGACCGACCGAGGGCTGCTCGACACCATGCTGGCCGTCTTGCCTGAGTTCGGCGTCTATCCGTTCGAGGCGCGCAAGGAGTGCACCGGCTTCATCTTCAACCGCATCTGGGCGGCCATCAAGCGTGAGTCACTGGCCGTGGTCGCCGAGGGCGTGGCACGGCCGGAAGACGTTGATGGGATGTACAAGCTCAACTTGGGTTCGCCGGCCGGGCCGTTCCAATTGATGGACCTGGTCGGACTAGACGTTGCTCTCGACATCGAGAACCACTATGTCGAGGAGTTCCCGCACCTACCGACCGGCCCGCGGGATTTGTTGCAGTCTTACGTCGACGCGGGCAAGCTCGGCATCAAGACCGGCGAGGGCTTCTACACGTACTGATTGGGCTCTCAATGCGACGACCGTAGCCTGTTTACAACGGTCGTCGTCACCTCATCAGACCTCACTGAGGTAGGCGTCGGCCCACGCGCCGATGATCCGGCCCGCTCGGCGAGCCTGACCGCGGGCGGTGAGTAGGTGGTCGGAGCCCTCGAGCGAGACGAAGCTGCGTGGGTGGCGGGCCAGGCGGAAAATCTCACTCGCGTTCTCGATGCCGACGGTGTTGTCGGTGGGCGAGTGCAGGATGAGCAGCGGCAGGCGCAAAGCTTTGATCTTGGCGTGCAGGTGAGCCTGGCGGACATCCTCGACGAATGCCCTCTTGAGGGTAAGGGTGCGCCCACCGACCATCCATTCGGCACTGCCCTGGGATAGCGCGCGGTCGACCACTGCGTCGTAATGCCTTTCGACGTGTCTGGGGTCGACAGGAGCCGCCACGGTGACGACCGACCGCACGCCGGTCGACTGCCGTGCCGCGGCGAGCACGGCCGCGCCGCCCCATGAATGCCCGATCAGGATGTCGGCCGGGGTGCCGCGCTTGCCCATGAACTCGCATGCTTTGACGATGTCGTCGACCTTGCCGGTGAACGACCCGTCGCCCCAGTCGCCCTCTGATCCACCGAGCCCGAGCGCGTCGAAGCGGAGCATGCCGATACCGTCCGAAGCCAGCTGCTTACAGATTCGGGCAGAGGCCGGCGAGTCCTTGCCCAGCGTGAAGCCGTGTGCGAAAACCCCCCAGCCCCGCGCCGATCCGTCGGGCACGTCAAGGACTCCGGCGAGATTGGGGCCGGTGGAGCTCTGGAAAGTGATGCATTCGGCCATGGTCTAGGTCTATCAGCTGGTGGTTGCCTGCGTTAAGCCGACAGTGGTGGGTAGTCGGGGGTCCAGCGCGGTTTCGTAATGCGTGGGCGTAGTCCGTCATCGCTGCGTTGCGGGGCGGCAGGGACCGGCGTCCTGGGTGTCACGTTCGGCGGCTTAGCTCGACGAGCGCCTGCGCGGCGGCGTTGGCTCCGCACATGCCGTGGGCGCCGGGCCCAGGCGGCGTGGCGGCCGAGCAGATGTACATTCCGGGAACACCAATCGTGTACGGAGAAAACGTTATTCGCGGGCCGAACGTCAACTGGCGGATGTCTTTGGCGCCGGTCATGATGTCGCCACCGGCGTAGTTGGCGTTGTAGCTGTCCATCTGTGTCGTCGGGCGAACCGTCCGTCCGACGACGCGTTCGCGGAAGCCCGGGGCGAACCGCTCGATCTGGGCGATGATCGCCTCGGTCGCGTCGCCGGCGTAGCCGTTCGGCACGTGTGCGTAGCTCCACACCGGGTGGATGTTGCGCACCGAGCGTTGCGGATCGGCCAAGTACTGCTGGCCGACGAGCACAAAGGGCCGTTCGGGCATGCGTCCGGCGTGGATGTCGCGCTCCGTCGCGGCGAGTTCGGCGTAGGTCCCCGCAAGGTGAACCGTCCCCGCGCGGTGGGCTTGCGGGTTGCTCCAGGGCACGCCGTGCTCGACGGCGAAATCGACCTTGAAAGCACCCGGCCCGCGCCGAAAGCGGTTGAAGGCGCGCGAGACTCGGCGGGGAAGGCGATCGCCGAGGATTCCGGCCACCGCACCGGGCGCCAAATCGAACATCGTGACGTCGGCCGGTGGCAGCTGCGACGCCGTCGTGACGCGGACGCCCGTCTCGATCTTGCCGCCCAAATCGCCGAGCAGCGCCACCATCGCGTTGGTGATCGACTGCGATCCCCCTTCGGCCACCGCCCAGCCGTGCCGGTGGCCGGCCGCGATGATGCCCATCCCGATGGCCGACGTCATCGGGTAGTGCAGTGGCCGGAAGGCATGTGCCGCAACACCTCCGAACAAGGCCCGTCCTTCCGCCGTGCGGAACAGCCGCGCGAATGTCGACCCGGGAAGCACGGTGGGCGCGCCGAACCGGGCCAGCATCAGCGGATGATGCGGGACCCTAAGGAGCGGCCGCATGATGTCCTCGCTGAGTGCGTCGAACCGGGCGGCCGGGTAGCCGAAGGCGGCCCGCCAGCGCCGTCCGTCGCGACCGAGGCCGGCCGCGGTCGCCTCCACCGAGCGATACAGCACTCCGGCGCTGCCGTCGTCGAGGGGATGCACGCAATCGATCTCGGGCCAGCGCCACGACAGCCCGTACCGGTCCAGATTGAACTTGCCGAGGAACTGTGAGCCGACGGCCATCGGGTGAATCGCCGAGCAGTGGTCGTGCAGCAAGCCGGGAAGTATCTCTTCGCTGCTGCGGGCTCCACCGCCGACCTCGTCGGCGGCCTCGAGCACCGTGACCTCCACGCCCCCGGCGGCCAGGGATATGGCGGCGGCGAGCCCGTTGGGCCCGCCGCCTACCACCAGCGCGGTGCTCATGCCGCTGCCCCGAGCTGGCCCGCTGGCAGCGTCCAATCGACCTGCGTCGGGATGGGCCCGTTGGGCAGCCAGGGCTGCTCGGCGACCGCGTCGGCGACCTTCCAGGTGCCGCGCTCGACCACTCCGAGGGCGGCGTCAATCAGTTGGTAGTGCTGGACACCGCTCAAGAACGCCTCCGACTCCGCCCAGGCGATGACGCACTCGCCGGGCTCGAACTGCGCTTCTTTCTGCACGGCCCGGATCATGTCGGCGTCGTGCAGGTGACCGTCGCCGAAGTTGAAGCCGATGATCGAGTTGCAGACGAACTCGCCCTCCCGCACGGTGCGGGTGTCGATGTCCGGCAGGTGGTTCAACAGCAGCGAGAACAGGCCGCGGCCCTGGCTGTGCATGCTGCGCCACGCGATCGTCTTCTGCGAGGTGACCTCCGCCCAGGCCGGCTCGTAGCCGAAGGCGACGAACTGGTCCACCTGGTTCCCGGCCGATCGGGTGACGCGGTTCAGCTTCGCCTCGGCACCCGGCGCGAACGACCACAGGGCAGAGGCCCAGTTGCCCGCGTACTGCCGCAGCGAGGGCAGGAAGGACACCTTGTCCGGTCGCAGGTTGCCGAGGATCGGGTAGAACAGCAGCGCGGCGGCGATGACGATGGCCAACCAGGGCGGCGTCATGTTCCACGGGGCGTATCCGTTCGCGTTAGGGAAACCGAGGAACAGGAAGACGGTGGTGTAGGCGAAGACCACGTTCCATTCCAGCGGCACCGCGAGCGGGAAGGTCGAGATGATGAACAGGTGGAAGCAGACCATGAGGAGCGCCGCGACCAGGGTCACCCACTTGTTGGTGGAGAAGAACAGGACCAGCGGGGCCAGGATCTCGACCGTGGTGCCGTTGACGTGTGCCATGAAGTCCGCCAGCCGCGACGGCCGCATGTCCCGCCCGAAGTCGCGGTAGTGGGCCTTTCGCAGGAACTTGGGCGCGAAGATCATATTGCTCACCATCGGCGGGATGACGTTGGAGAAGTGCTTGCCGAACTTCGAGAAGCCCGCACCGACCCACACCACCACGATCAGCATCTTCAGGGCAACAACCATGTTCACGAACGGCAGGGCGCTGAAGAAGAACAGCGCCGGGAAGTACTGCTCGGCGCGGGCGGCCAAAAAGATTGTCTTGTCACGCAGGCCGACCAGCACCAGCAACGCCATCGGCGCCACCAACAGCACGGGATTGACCAGACCAGATGTGTTGTGCGGCAACGCCTTCGAGAGCGAGTCGCTGTGCACTCCCGGTGACAACAGCGCGACGGCCAGGCTCACCAGCAGTGTCAGGTACAGCGCGATGTCGAACCAGTTGCGCCGGTCGCCCTTGGTGAACGGCACCCACTTCCATGGGCGCAGGCGGATGGTCCCCGGCCGGGCCCAGAACAGGATGCCCCCGGTCATCGGCTTGAGCTTGCCGGCCAACGGGCCCCACGAGCCGGCGATGCCGATTGACTCCAGCAGCACGGTCCAGAGGATGACCTTTTGGTAGACGATGGGCTGGTTCCACCATTCGGCCACGTGCCAGAAGGCCGGCAGCCCCGACGTCGCGGTCGCGACGGTGATGCCGCCGATCGCGAAGAGGAGCAGCTTCACGATGTAGATGGTGTGGACCATGCGCGGCGCGCCGAAGCCGTTTTCGGCCCACTCGGTCGCGAGGATCCGCACCCGCTCCATCAGCGGCTTCCGCAGGAAGGTGTCCGGATCAAAGTCCGGAAGATAGGGCTTGGTGAATCCCATTTCGGTAGCTCCTTGTGGGTTGTTGCTGCGAGTGCCGACAACGGTATGAATTGGGCGCGGCGGGACACAGTCGCGAATCGACAAAGCTGCGCGTCGGTGTTATCGCTCGTAGACAACTTCGGCGTCTAACGTCATTGGGGTGGAGACATCACGCCCCCACAGCCCTGCTGTTCAAGTCGAGGTGAGCCGTTACGTCGCCGTGGTTGCCGGCCGATTGCACGATCGGTTGGCCGACGTGGCGTCCGCCATCCTGCGTTCGCTCGAGGACCAGATCCCCGAGCTGCGCGCCGATGCCCAGATCGTGGATCTGCTCGGAACCAGTATCGGCGCCAATGTAGACACGATGTTGTACGCGTTGAGCTACGACCTCGCGGTTGAGCGCGTCGAGGCGCCCACCGCCGCATTGGAATACGCGCGCCGGTTGGCGCAGCGCGGCATACCCGTCCACGCTTTGGTCCGCGCG
>DASTKA010000002.1:0-3290 GCA_035716165.1 Mycobacterium sp.
CGCGTGTTCGATTCCGCCCATGACCGCACTCCCCGCTACCGCAGCACCATTTTCAGAGCGTAGTCGACGACGACATCGAGATCAGTGCCCAGATGACCGGCCCGCTCCCCGCTTCCCCATCCGATGTTCGACACTGGGGACATCTCACACAGTCCCCCGGCGAAACGTCTACATGGCGTGACAGCCAAACGACCGTTCGAGGCGGTGGTCGTCGACCACGGCCCGGCCGTGCTGCGGGTATGCCGCGCCGTCGTCGGGCCCGTCGACGCCGACGATGCCTGGTCGGAGACTTTCTTGTCCGCTTTGCGCGGCTACCCGGAGTTGCCCGCCGACGCCAACGTCGAGGCCTGGCTGGTCACCATCGCGCACCGCAAGGCCATCGACGTCACGCGGGCCCGGGCGCGGCGCGCGGTGCCAACGGACAACGTCCCCGAGACCGCCGCCCACGCCGACCCTGACAGGGACGACGACCTCGCCGAGGCACTGGCCCGGTTGCCCGCCAAGCAAAAGCAAGCCGTGGCCTACCACTATCT
Organism: Mycobacterium sp.; assembly: GCA_035716165.1. Classification (GTDB taxonomy): domain Bacteria; phylum Actinomycetota; class Actinomycetes; order Mycobacteriales; family Mycobacteriaceae; genus Mycobacterium. The sequence continues at coordinate 534 of DASTKA010000002.1, forward strand.
GGCGGGCCTCCCCTACTCGGACATCGCCGCCATCCTCGGTGGCAGCGCCGACGCCGCCCGGCGCGCCGCAGCCGACGGCATCGCCACACTCAGACGCACGTATCCCGGCATCGCCGCCGGCACGACCGCGACAGGAGAACACCGATGAGCAACGAACAAGACTTGGCCCGCGGCCTGGCACGAATCACCGACGCCAGCGTCGACGACCTCGACGCGCTGCGCGCCCGGCTTGCCGTGGCCGCGCAACACGAGGGCGTCCTGGACATCGCCTATCGGGTCGTCGACAGCCCGGTCGGCGCCCTGCTTCTCGCGGCCACCGAACTCGGCCTCGTCCGCGTCGCGTACGCCAGCGAGGGACACGACACCGTGCTGCAACGCCTTGCCGACAAGATCAGCCCACGCATTCTGCTTGCGCCCGACCGTCTCGACACCGTCGCAAGACAATTCGACGAGTACTTCGCCGGCAAGCGCCAAGAATTCAGCGTGCCGCTGGATTGGCGGCTCTCGGCCGGATTCCGCAACACGGTGCTCCGGCATCTGCCCGAGATCGGTTATGGCCACACCGCGAGTTATGCCGCGGTGGCCAAGCTGGCCGGCAACCCCAACGCGGTTCGCGCCGTCGGCAGTGCCTGTGCCACCAATCCGCTACCGGTCGTGGTGCCCTGCCACCGCGTGCTACGCAGCGACGGCGCGATGGGCGGCTATCTCGGCGGCCCGGAGGCCAAACGCCTCCTGCTCACCCTCGAGGCCGCCGCGTAAGTCGGGGTCAGGCGAATCTCGTTGTCCTGCCGAGTCCTGCCTTCGATGTGGTACACAGTGGCTATGCCCGCCCTGCCCCGTCAACATCGTTGAAATGCACGACGATCGACTCCTGACTCCCGGCCAGACCTGCTGGCGGGTGGCACCCGCCGACCGGTTCGCCCCCATCATCGATGCGGCCGATTACTTCAGGCACGTCAAGGCGGCGATGCTGCGTGCCCGTCATCGAATCGTGCTGGTCGGCTGGGATTTCGACTCGCGTGTGACGTTCGAGTGGGGCGAGAAAACACTGCCGGGGCCAAACCAGTTGGGCGCGTTCCTCTATTGGATGGTCTGGAAGCGCCCCGGTTTGGACATCTACGTTTTGAAGTCCAATCTGCGTCTGCTGCCGGCCTTCGACGGCCTCTGGTTTGCGCTCACCCCGGTGTCGCTGCTCAACCAGATCAGCAGCAGGCGACTGCACTTCGCCATCGACGGCGCGCATCCGATCGGCTCGGTGCATCATCAGAAGATCGTGGTCATCGACGATGCCGTGGCTTTCTGCGGCGGCATCGATCTCACCGTCGAACGATGGGACACGCGCGCGCACGAGGATCACAATCGCCATCGTCGGACGGCGGGGCGCAGCTATGGGCCGCGACACGACGTCGGGCTAGCGGTTGACGGCGCGGCGGCACGCGCACTGGGTGAGCAAGCGCTGGCGCGCTGGCAGACCGCGACGAAACAATCGCTGACTCAGGTCCAGGCGAAGCACAGCGCCTGGCCCAGCAAGCTGCAGCCCAACCTGCGCAATGTGGAGGTCGGAATCGCCCGCACCGTTCCGGAGCTGGAGGATCGCCCGGAGGTCCGGGAGGTGGAGGCGCTCAACCTGGCCGCCATCGCGGCGGCGCTTCGCACCGTCTACGTGGAGAACCAGTACCTGGCGTCCCGGACCATGGTCGAAGCGCTGGCCGCGAGGCTGCGGGAAGACGACGGTCCCGAGATCGTCATCGTCCTCGCCCGCAGGGGCAACAACCCGCTCGAGCGGGGAACGATGGACAGCGCACGCCACCGCCTCATCCAGCTTTTGTGGGAAGCCGACGGGCATGGCCGGCTGGGCATTTATTGGCCGGTGACCGACGGCGGCGCACCGATCTACGTCCATTCGAAGGTGCTCGTCGTCGACGATCGGCTGCTGCGCATCGGCTCGTCGAATTTCAACAACCGGTCGATGGGATTCGACAGCGAGTGCGACGTGGCCATCGAGGCACAGCCGGCCAAGTCCGAACATGACCATTTGCGCCGCGAGATCGCTTCGTTCCGAAGCGAATTGGTGGCTGAGCATCTCGGTGTTTCGGTGAGTGAGTTGAACGATGCGATCGGCGAGCACGGGTCGGTCTTGAAGGCGATCGAGGCGCTTCGGGGCGATGGCAAGACGTTGCGGCCGTTCACCGAGCGCACCGTGGCCAACGAGGCGGGCCCGCTGGCCGAAAACGACCTGATGGATCCCGACCACGTCCCGCGGTCCTTGACCCGTAGCGTGCAACGGTTCATCGACGGCCTTCGGGGCTGACCGGTCGGCGATTCGGGTGTGGGCCGAGGCGAAATCGGCCTAGGGTGGGCAGCAGTTCCAGTGGACTAAGGACGCGCACCAATGGGCATCGACGACGAATCCGTCACCACGCTGGAGGACCTCCGGGGTGATCTGGCGCAACGGTACAAGCGGACGCCGACCGGTGGAAGTTCGGTGGACGGCGCGCTCGTCGAGGCCGACATGGCGGCGCTGGATCGCGACGGCTATGTCATCTGGGAGAACCTGCTCAGCGCCGACGAATGCCGGCAGATCCGGGAGGTGGTGCTTCCCTGGCTGGGGCATACCGGCCGGAATTCGTTCGAGGGCCGTCGCACCCAGCGCATCTACAGCGTGCTGAGCAGGACCCGGGTATGCGATCGGCTCGTCGACCACCCTCGGGTGCTGGCGGTGCTCGATCGGCTGCTGATGCCCAACTACCTGCTTTC
>DASTKA010000003.1:0-5661 GCA_035716165.1 Mycobacterium sp.
CCCGTCGCGATCGGCTCGGCCGGCGCCAAGGCGATGGCCATCATCGACGGGGACGTCGACGCCTATGTGCACGCGGGCGGCCAGTGGGAGTGGGACTCGGCGGCCCCGGCCGGGGTGGTGATGGCCGCCGGCATGCACGCCTCGCGGCTGGACGGGTCGCCGATGCGCTACAACCAACTCGACCCGTATCTGCCCGACTTCGTGATGTGTCGCGCCGAGCTGGCGCCGATCCTGCTGGCGGCCATCCGCGGCGGACAGCGCTGATCAGCCGTTACCGACCCAGGCGTCGCCGCCAGTCTTTCGCCGAGAGCATCCGGACCATGTTTTCGACGAAGCTGCCCTTCTTGCGGCTGTAGGGGTACCAGAGCAGTTCCTTTTTCATCGCGACCCGATCGGCGACGATGGCCTTCTGGCGGCAGTATTTCCGGATGCCATCGGCGCCACCCGAGCGCGAACCGATTCCCGATTCCTTCCAGCCCACCATCGGAAGCCCGAACTGCAGAATGCTGGTGATGACGTTGTTGACGTTGACGCTGCCCGTATTCATCTGGCGCGCAACGGACATCGCCTTGTCCCTATCCCGGGTCCACACGCTGCCGGACAGCCCCAAGTTGGAGTCGTTGGCCCGCTCGATCGCCTCGGCCACGTCGCGCACCTTCATGACCGGCAGCGTCGGGCCGAAGGTCTCCTCGCGCATGCAATCCATGTCGTGGTTCACGTCGACCAGGACGGTCGGCTCGTAGAACAGGCCGCCGCCGGCCGCGTCGCCCGCCTTCCCGCCGGCAAGCACTTTCGCGCCCTTATTCACGGCGTCGTCGACGTGGCGGGACACGATCGCCAACTGCTGCGCGGTGGTCATCGACCCGACCTCGCAGGAGTAGTCGTGTCCGGAGTCCATGCCGTTGCGCAACGCAGATGTCTTGGCTACCAACTTGTTTACGAACTCGTCGTAAATGGGCTCCTCGACATAGACCCGCTCCACCGAGATGCACACCTGGCCGGTGTAGACGAAGCCGCCCCACACCGCGCCGTCGACCGCTCGGTCGATGTCGGCGTCCGCGCACACGATCATCGCGTCCTTGCCGCCGAGTTCCAGGCTGCAGGGGATCAGCCGCTCGGCCGCCGCGACGGCGATGCGTCGCCCGGTGTTGACCGAGCCGGTGAACATCACGTAGTCGACCGTATTGACCAGTGCCGCACCGGTTTCCCCGTAACCGAACACCACGTCCAGCACGTCGGGTGCGCCGATCTGTTTCCAGCCCTCGACCGCTACCCGCCACGCCAGTGGCGTGAACTCAGAGGGCTTGGACAGGACGGCGCAGCCGGCCATCAGCGCCGCGGGAATGTCCAGCAGCGGCACCGACAGTGGACCGTTCCACGGCGTGATGACCCCGACGAGCGGGTAGGGCTGGTAGACCAGCGTCAGCTTCTTGCCGGCGTTCGCGGCGCCGTAGGGGCGCACCGTCTGGTCGGCAAGGAATTCGGCGGCGTTGTCGATCCAGTAGTTGATGATCTGCACGGTGGCGATCTCGACGCCGGTGTCGCCCCACGACTTGCCCGTCTCGAGCTGCAGCGGTGTCAGGAGGTCGTCGCGATGATCCAGCATCCAGTCGCGCCACTTGCCCAGCCACCGCGCGCGGCCGTCGACCGTCATTTGCTGCCATAAGGGCTGGGCCTTGCGCAGCCGGGTGGCCACGGCCTCGACGTCGGCGGCGGTCGAAATGGGGACGTTGCCGATAACCTGTCCCGTCGCCGGGCATCTGACCACGACTTCTTGTTGTGCGGCCGCGCCCGCGGTGTCTGGTCGGTCAGCTGTATGAGTCGACATTGCAACCACCTCGCTCGTCGACGTTGAGCGGATTCGCCCGATACCGGATTCAGCAAACCACAAAAGGTGCGGTGGCGACATAGGTCGCGGGGGGTGCGGCGGCGGCTGACTCGGACGCGCATCGTCGGCGCGCGGGGGTGGATCGCGGGGTGGATTTGCGCGTCTCCTTCTCAGCCCGCTGCGCGGGCTGCATCGTCGGCGCGCGGGGTGGATTGCGGGCCTCATTCCCAGCCCGCTGCGCGGGCCGCATCGTCGGCGCGCCTAGGCTGATTGCCATGCAGTCGTGGTCTTCCCCACGGGTCCCCGCGTTGCCGGGACGCGGCCCGGAGCTCCGGCTGTACGACACGTCCGACCGGCAGGTGCGTCCCGTGGCGGCCGGCTCGACCGCCACGATGTATGTCTGCGGCATCACGCCGTACGACGCGACCCATCTGGGCCACGCGGCAACCTATCTGGCGTTCGATCTGGTCTATCGACAGTGGCTCGATCTCGGTCACGACGTCCACTACGTGCAGAACGTGACCGACGTCGATGATCCGCTATTGGAGCGCGCCCAGCGCGACGGCATCGACTGGCGCGACCTGGCCGAGCGTGAGGTGTCGCTGTTCCGCGAGGACATGGCGGCGCTGCGCATCCTCGCGCCCCGCGAGTACGTCGGGGCGAGCGAGGCCATCGCCGAGGTCGTCGAACTCGTCGAGAAGATGCTGGCGTCGGGGGCGGCCTATGCCGTCGACGGCGAGTACCCGGACATCTACTACCGGGCCGACGCCACGCCGCAGTTCGGCTACGAATCCGGCTATGACCGCGACACGATGCTGCGGCTGTTCGCCGAACGAGGCGGCGACCCGCAGCGGCCCGGCAAGACCGACGAGCTCGACGCCCTGCTGTGGCGGGCCGCGCGGCCCACCGAGCCCAGCTGGCCCTCGCCCTTCGGTGCCGGCCGGCCCGGCTGGCACGTCGAGTGCGCGGCCATCGCGCTGAGCCGCATCGGCAGCGGTCTGGACATTCAGGGCGGGGGCAGCGACCTGATCTTCCCGCATCACGAATTCACCGCCGCGCACGCCGAATGTGTCCGCGGCGAAAGAAGATTCGCGCGCCACTACGTGCACGCCGGGATGATCGGCTGGGACGGGCACAAGATGTCCAAGAGCCGCGGCAACCTGGTGCTGGTGTCGCAGCTGCGCGCCCGTGGTGAAGAGCCGGCCGCCATCCGGCTGGGGCTGCTGGCCGGGCACTATCGCGGGGACCGGTATTGGAGTGAGCAGGTGCTCGACGAGGCCATCGCCCGGCTGCGGCGCTGGCGCGAGGCGACCGCATTGCCGGCCGGCCCCGACGCCGGCGACGTGATCGCGCGGGTGCGCCAATACCTGGCCGATGACCTCAATACCCCCAAAGCGCTTGCCGCACTTGATGGCTGGACCACCGACGCGCTGGAATACGGTGGCCACGCCACCGAGGCCCCCAAACTGGTGGCGACCGCCGTCGATGCGTTGCTGGGCGTGGAGCTGTAGGTGGCCCACGTGTCCGGCACGGTACGTTGGCGATCATGACGTCGCTGCAGGACCAAGTCGTTTTCATCACCGGCGGTGCCCGGGGGATCGGGGCCGAGACCGCTCGCCGGCTGAGCGCCAAGGGCGCCAAGCTCGTGCTGACCGATCTCAACGAAGCCGACTTGAAGTCGCTTGCCGCTGAACTCGGCGAAGACCGGGTGCTGACCGCGGTCGCCGACGTGCGCGATCTGCGCGCCATGCAGGCCGCCGCCGACCGCGCCGTCGAGCGATTCGGCGGCATCGACGTGGTGGTGGCCAACGCCGGCATCATGAGTTACGGGTCCGTGGCCCAAGTCGACCCGGACGCTTTCAGACGGGTCCTCGACATCAACGTGCTCGGCGTGTTCCACACCGCCCGCGCCACATTGCCCGCGCTGATCGAACGCCGCGGCTACCTGCTGATCGTCTCGTCGTTGGCCGCTTACACGGCCGCTCCCGGGCTGGCGCCGTACAACGCGTCAAAAGCCGGCGCCGAAATGCTGGCCAACGCCCTGCGGTTGGAGGTGGCCCGCCACGGTGTCCGCGTCGGCTCGGCGCACATGTCCTGGATCGACACCGCCCTGGTTCGTGACACCCAGACCGACCTGTCCGCATTCGGCCAGTTGCTGGCCAGCTTCCCGTGGCCGTTGAGCAAGACGACGACCGTCGACAAATGCGCGGCCGCTTTCGTCAAGGGCATCGAACGGCGTCGCCCCCGCGTCTACTGCCCGCGCTGGGTGGCGCTGTTCCGTTGGGTCAAGCCGGTGCTGTCCACCCCGGTGGGCGAACTGCCCCTGCAAAAGTCGACCGCCGAGCTGTTGCCCCAGCTGGACGCCCAGGTCGCCGCACTGGGCCGCTCCACCAGCGCTTATAACCGTGACCTCGGCAGGTCCTAGCCGGTCTGGGCCGCGCGCCGCGAAGCGACGGCGGTCACCCGGTGGCGCACCAAAAACCATCCGGCGCTCAGCGCCGGGATGACGACCACCACCGTCGCAATGGTCCACGTTCCGGTTTCCTTGTCGAAGGCCATCATGACCAGGACGCCGGCCAGGAACGCCAGGGTGAGATAGCCCGAATACGGCGCCCACGGCATGCGAAACCGTGGCCGTTCTATCAGCCCGGCCTTGGCCAGCCGGTAGGCGCGCAGCTGACACAGCACGATCGTCCCCCAGCACGCGATGATGCCCGGCGCAACGATGTTCAGCACGATCTCGAACGCTTCGCCGGGATTGAAGGCGTTCAGGGCGATGCCGAACAGGCAGATGACGGCCGCCATCGCGATACCGACGTAGGGCACCCCGTTCTTGGACATCCGGGTCGCGAACCTGGGCCCGCTCCCGCTGGACGCCATCGAGTGCATGATGCGCCCCGTGGAATACAGCCCCGCATTCAGGCTGGACAGGGCGGCGGTCAGCACCACCACGTTCATCAGGTCCCCGGCGGCATGGAAGCCGATCTTGGAAAAGAAAGTGACGAAAGGGCTTTCGGTGGCCTTGTAGGAGCTGAAGGGCAGCAGCAGGGCGAGCAGCGCCACGGAGCCGACGTAAAAGATCGCGATGCGAGCGATCACCGAATTGATGGCCCGCGGCATGACCTTCTCCGGCTCGGCGGTCTCCCCGGCGGCTGTGCCGACCAATTCGATGGCGGCATAGGCGAACACCACACCCGAGGTGGTCAACAGCACCGCTATCACGCCGGAGGGGAAGAGCCCGCCGTGGTTGGCCCACAGACTCAGTCCGGTGCTGTGGCCGTCGATCCGATAGCGCCCCGCGAGGAAGACGATTCCGACGACCAGGAACGCGACCAGCGCGAGGACCTTCACCAGCGCCGCCCAGAATTCCAGCTCGCCGAACCACTCCACCGAGATCAGATTCATCGACAGCACGACGACGAGGGCGAGCAGCGCCAGCACCCACTGGGGGATCGATTCGAAGGTCGTCCACCGACGCAGATAGGTAGCGATCGCGGTGGTGTCGACGATGGCCGTCATCGACCAACCCAGGAAGTACATCCAGCCGATGGCGTAAGCGGCCTTCTCACCGAAGAATTCGCGCGCATACGACACGAACGAGCCCGACGACGGGCGATGCAAGACCAGCTCGCCCAGGGCTCGCAGAATGAGAAAGACGAAAACGCCGCAAACGGCGTAGATCAGGAACATCCCGGGCCCCGCCTTGGCCAGCCGGCCGCCCGCCCCCAGGAACAGCCCGGAGCCGATGGCGCCCCCGATGCCGATCATCTGCACCTGCCGGGGCTTGAGCCCCTTGCGATAACCGGCGTCTTCGCCGGCTACAGGATCTGGGG
>DASTKA010000004.1:0-7769 GCA_035716165.1 Mycobacterium sp.
TACAGGTAGTCGCAGGCGCCGAGGCGGTCCCAGTCCAGCGAGCTGTTGTCCGGGAACGGGAACCAGGACGCGAAGTAGGCGGGATTGACCCAGGGGTCGCACAGGATGCTGCCCGCTTGGGTCTGGATCAAAAATCCGGCGTGGCCGACGCTGGTGACCTGCACTGATACCTTCCTGTGGCCGGTAGAAGGCTTCTGCGGCCTCGGCCGGGGATGACGGCTTTTCAGCCCCCGAGCTTAGCGCGAACCGACACCTCCTGGGTGTGACCGCCGCCCGGTAGACGCGCCGGCGCACCGGGTTCGGCCCGGCGGCGGTTCACCTGGGATTCCGGACTGTGAGGGCGGCGCCCGGCGGGGAGCATTAGGCTGGACGGCTGTGGAACCGGTTTACGGGACTGTCATTCAACTCGCCCGCCTGGTATGGCGCATCCAGGGCCTGAAGATCACGATCGCGGGCGTGGAGAACCTGCCGAAGAGCGGCGGTGCGGTTGTCGCCATCAACCACACGAGCTACCTGGACTTCACCTTCGCGGGGCTGCCGGCCTACAAGCAGGGGCTGGGCCGCAAGGTGCGGTTCATGGCCAAGCAGGAGGTTTTCGACCATAAGGTCACCGGGCCGATCATGCGCAGCCTGCGGCACATCTCGGTGAATCGGCAAGACGGCGCCGCCTCCTTCGAGGCGGCCGTGCGGCACCTGAAGGACGGCGAGCTGGTCGGCGTCTACCCCGAAGCGACGATCAGCCGCAGCTTCGAGATCAAGGAGTTCAAATCGGGCGCCGCCCGCATGGCGGTCGAGGCCGGGGTGCCGATCGTTCCGCACATCGTGTGGGGCGCGCAGCGGATCTGGACCAAGGATCACCCGAAAAAGCTGTGGCGCCCCAAGGTTCCGATCACGGTGCTGGTCGGCGAACCGATCGAGCCCACGTTGGCCATCGAGGAACTCAAGGGGCTGCTGCACTCACGCATGCAACATCTGCTGGAACGCGCCCAGGAGATGTACGGACCGCACCCGGCCGGCGAGTTCTGGGTGCCACACCGGTTGGGCGGAGGCGCTCCGTCCCTGGCCGAGGCGGCCCGGCTGGAGGCCGAGGAGGCGGCCGCCCGGGCGGCTCGGCGGGCCCGGTCCGCAGGGGCGCCGGAGTAGTAATCGATGGTGGAGCCGACCTTCCGCGCTTTGGAGCTTCTGGCTCAGCTCTTGGTGAAGGCCACCGGCACCAGGATCACCTACAGCGGTGAGGAGCAGATCCCCGAGCGGGGTGGGGCCGTGGTGGCGATCAACCACACCAGCTATGTCGACTTCCTGCCCGCCGCGCTCGCCGTAAACCGCCGGGGACGCCGGCTGAGGTTCATGATCAAAGCCGAAATGCAGCAGGTCAAGCCGGTCAATTTCCTGATCAGGCACACCCGCACCATCCCGGTGGACCGCGGCGCCGGGGCGGGCGCCTATGCGGTGGCGGTGCAGCGGCTACGCGAAGGCGAGCTGGTGGGGGTGTATCCGGAGGCCACGATCAGCCGCAGCTTCGAGCTCAAGGAGTTCAAGTCCGGCGCCGCGCGGATGGCGATCGATGCGGACGTCCCGATCGTGCCGGTGGTCGTCTGGGGAGCGCAGCGAATCTGGACCAAGGATCACCCGCGAAATGTGGGCCGCGCGAAGATACCCATTACTGTGCAGGTAGGCGCGCCGGTTCGGGCGCGCGAAGACATCGCGCAGACCGACGCTGCCCTGCGTGACTCGATGACCACCTTGCTGCACCGGGCGCAAGAGCAGTATCCGGGCGAACCCGGAGCGTATTGGCTGCCTCGCCGGCTGGGCGGCGGCGCGCCGACCCCGGCCGAGGCCGCTCGCATGGAGGCCACCGAGGCGGCGGCCCGTTCGGCAAAAAGGGCCGAGGACCCGTCGCAGTAGGCGAAGGAGAATGCATGCCCGAGGGGTTCTACCGGTTGGGGGAATGGATCGTCCCGCCGATGGTCGCGATGCAGGGCACCAAGTTCACGTATCACGGCCTGGAGAACATCCCCGCGCGCGGCGGCGCCTTGCTGGCCCAGAACCACACCAGCTACCTGGACTGGCTACCGACGCTGATGGCCGTCCGTGAGCGCCGGCGGCGCGCGTACTTCATGATCAAGGCCGAAATGGCCGACGTGAAGGCGGTCAACTACGTCGTCAACCATGCCCGGTTGATCCCGGTGGATCGAAGGTCGGGACACGATGCTTTCGATGCTGCGGTGCAACGCATGCGCGAGGGCGAGCTGATCGGGATGCATCCCGAGGCCACGATCAGCCGCAGTTTCGAACTGCGGGCGTTCAAGACCGGGGCGGCGCGCATGGCGCTGGACGCCCGGGTGCCGATCGTTCCGATCGTCGTCTGGGGCGCCCATCGGATCTGGCCGAAGGACCATCCCAAGAAGGTGTTTCGCAACAAGGTTCCGATCACCGTCGCGGCCGGGCAGCCGCTGCCACCGCGGGGCACTCCTGAGGAACTCAACATGCTGTTGCGTTCGGCGATGAATGACCTGCTGTATCGGGTGCAGGAGGAATATCCGCACCCGAAGGACGAGTTCTGGGTGCCGCGGCGGCTCGGCGGTAGCGCGCCCACCCAGGAGGATTCCCGGGCCCTGCGGTTGTCGGAGTTGCAGGAGCGGATGCAGAAGTACGGAACCGACGGCGTGACGCCACCGGGTCAGATCCAGAGCGGGCTGCATTGAGCGGTTCGGTCAGCTCCCAACGCGGGCGGTGTCGATGACCCTGCCGGCGTTGATCGCGTGCGACGTCGACGGCACCCTGTTCGACGACGACGAGAAGATCTGCCCGCGCACCCGCGCCGCCATTCGCGCCGCCGTGGCGGCCGGTGCGCACTTCGTCGTGGCGACCGGCCGTCCGCCGCGCTGGATACGTCCCGTCGTCGACGCGCTGGGTTTCGCGCCGGTCTCGGTGTGCGCCAACGGCGCCGTCGTCTACGACGCCGCGACCGACCGGGTGCTGTCCACCCGCACGCTGGAGGTCGACACCCTGGCCGAGTTGGCCGAGGTGGCCACCCGCGTCATCCCCGGCGCGGGTCTGGCGGTCGAGCGGATCGGCGAAAGCGCGCATGACACGGCGACGCCCCAGTTCGTCAGCTCGCCGGGCTACGAGCACGCCTGGCTGAACCCGGACAACACCGAGGTGTCGATCCAGGATCTGCTCAGCGCGCCGGCCATCAAGCTGCTCATTCGCCGCGCCGGAGCCCGCAGCGACGACATGGCCGCCGAACTGGCCAAGCACATCGGTCTCGAGGCCGACATCACCTACTCCACCAACAACGGCCTGATCGAGATCGTGCCGTTGGGGACGAGCAAGGCCACCGGTATCGAGCAGATCGCACGGCCGTTGGAGATCGCCGCCGAGGAGGTGGTGGCGTTCGGCGATATGCCCAACGACCTGCCGATGCTGCGGTGGGCGGGCCATGGCGTGGCGATGGGCAATGCCCATCCCGACGTTCAGGCGGCCGCCGACGAGGTCACCACCCGCAACAATGACGACGGGGTGGGCCGCGTGCTCGAACGCTGGTGGCTTTAGCGCGGCGCGTAGCGGCGGCTACGTGGGCGAGGGGTGTGACGGCAGCGAGAAGTGCTCGGCCGGTACCGTTGGGCCGCTTGGGGATTCGGTGGTCAGCGGAGTCGTGATCCCGTCGACGACCTCGGTGACGTTTCCGGTCAGCAGCTCGTAGTTCAGGGTGCCGTGCGCGAAGTTCTGCGTGATCTGCAGCGGCTCGTGTATTTCCGCGCTGGTCGGTAATCCGAGCGGGCCGCGTTCATAGCTCTGCGAGCCCCAGGCGTCATAGATTGCGCCGGTGACCGGCTGGGCGCCGGTCTCGGGAGACCAGTACATGGCGCCCCGGGCGAACGTGACGAACCGGGCGTCGCCTTCCGCGCTGTCTTCCGGCGAGGTCGGGGAGCCCAGCACGCTGTTCACGCCGCCGATCGCCTGCCAGTGGTCATAGATTGCGCCGCCCTGCAACGCCTGGAGCAGCTCTTCCGGCGGATCATTGACATGCGATGCGATATCACGCATTTCGTCCATCAGCGCGTAGGCGGCGTTGCCCGGACAGTCGGTGTTTCCGACGTCGCGGTGGGTGAAGATGGTCGGCAACGTCGCGACGGAGCCGGCCGGGTAGGTGGTGTAGTGGCTGCCGGCCGACTCCAGTTGGACCGTGCCCTTGGGGTCGACGCCGTCGAGGCCCAGCCGCCAGCCGAGCAGCCGGCCCATGATCCTGAGCTGGATCGGCGTGGGGGGCACGTCGTCGAAGTTGCCGATCATCGCCACACCCCAGGTGTTGCGGTTGAATCCGCCGGTGTGGAAGGCCTCGACCGCCTTGGTTAGACCGCCTGCGCTGCCCTCGAACACCTGGCCGTACTTGTCGACCAGCGCGTTGTAGGCGATGTCGCACCAGCCCAGCGTCTTGCTGTGATAGGTGTAAACCGCCTTGACGATCCCAGCCGATTCAAGGGGCGAATAGTCATTGCTGCCCGCGGTGTGGTGGACTACTGCCGCGCGAATCCCGTTGTCGTACTGCGGGGAACCGCAGCGCAGCGACTCGTCGGCACCCCATTCCGCGCGGCTGATGATGGGGGGAGCCTGGCCGGGCATCAGCACTCCCGCTGGTGGCGTCCAATGCTTTTCGGCCGGCGCTTGCGGCGGGGAGATGAGGACGGCCGAGATGTTCTGCCCGAAGGGTCGTTCTCTGGACGCCGGCTTGTAGCCGAGATCGTTCTTCTCGCTCGGGGGTGCCGGCGGCGGCTGGGTCACCGGCGCGTCGAGCGGGCGGGTGACCGCGATCTGGACGGTGGTGGTGGTGCCGACGAACACCGGATCGGTGCCGCGGGGCCCCTCTGTCGCCCCGTTGGCATTGTCCGGGCCCGCCGACTCGTCACCGCCCGCCCGGGGCGCCGGATCGGGTGCCGCGGTTTCGTACTCGGTTTGATACCAGGGGCCCCAGGAGCCGTCGGAGCGCTTCGCCCGCACTCGGGTCGACGTGCCGGCCAGGTCGCCGGTCAGCGCGACCAGAGAAAACGGGGTGTCTTGCCGGATTTCGCGAACCGTGACGCCGGCGCCCAATCCGACGAGTGGCTGCTCGACCAGTTGGGTGCCACCGGACGGCCGCGCACCGGCAGTGCCGCGTTCGCGTGTCGTGTCCGCCAGCCACGAGACGAGTACGACGGTCGCCGCCATGGCGGTGAGCAACATCGTCGGCGCACGACTGCGAGACACCAGCTGATGTTACGTGTGTTGCAAATGTTATGTATGAGACGACACGAGCTCAGCACCGGCGAAATCTCGATAAAAGTCGACGGCACCGCAGACGATTCTGCGGTGCCGTCTTGTGGAGGGTTTGTGGAGGACTAGACCGGGGGCAGTGTCGGTATCGCACCGGCGGCCGCCGGCAACGCACCGGCCGCGCCCGCGGCGGCGGGCAGAGCGCCCGCAGCCGCACCCGGCAACGCACCCGCGGCACCCGGCAAGGCACCCGCGGCACCCGGCAGGGCACCCGCGGCACCCGGGAGGGCCGCCGCGGCACCCGGCAAGGCACCCGCAGCGCCCGGCAGCGCACCCGCGGCACCCGGCAGAGCGCTGGCGGCACCCGCGCCGCCATGCATGCCCTGCGTGATGGCCGGCATGACCAAGCCCTTGAGCAGGTCGATCGCCTGGCCGGCGCCCAACTGGTTGGCGGCTTGCATCACGTCGTTGACCAGACCGCCGCTGGCGCCACCGGAGCTCGACGAGCCACCGCCGCCCAGGCCGGTACCGCCACCGCCAATCGGCGACGCGTTACCGAAGGTCGACGGATCGCCCAGGATCGGGTAGGTGCCGCCGGCACCCGGGTCCAACCCGGCCCCGGAGTCGATCGGCACCTCGCTCGGCGACACCGCCGGCGTGCCCACGCCCGGTGTGACTCCGGCCGGACTGGTCAGCCCGGGGTTGGACAGGGCCGGGTTGAGCCCGGCGCCCGGGGTTGCTACACCGCCACCGGGGGTGGTCGGCAACGCGCCGGGCGCGGTGAGTCCGGGCGTCATGGGCGCCATACCGGGGCTCGTGAGGCCAGGGCTCGTCAACCCGGGACTGGTCAACCCGGGACTGGCCAAGCCGGGGCTGGCCGCTGCCGGATTGGTCAGGCCCGTCGTCCCCAGCCCGGGGGTTCCGAGGCCCGGAGTGCCCAGGCCGGGACTGGCGAGACCGGGCGTGCTGGTCGCACCCCCGCTCAAGGCGGGCACGGGCGGCAGGTTGATCCCGAATTGCGACAACCCCTGCGACAGCGCGCCCATCAGCTCACCGGGCAGGTCGCTCATCACCGCGGCCTGCTTGAATTCGTGATGCTCGGGCGCCTTGTTGCCGGCAGTCGATTCGTAGACAAGGAAGTATGCGCAAGGACTCGCCACTGCCAGGGCGGCAACCGCGCTCATGGCTGTTGAGAGCTTGCGTCGGCGTCGGTTCGGCACGGAAGTCTCCTCAATCTGACTATTTGTTGTGTCGGCGCGTCCCTGTGTCTGGTGGGAATCGCACAAAGTCGATGGTACGAGTGGGGAGGCTGTTACTAGAGTGGCGATATTGAATCGTGAGGCAATTGCGACCCCGGCTGTGATCGCGGATCCCGGGCCCGCGACCACCGTCGTCAAAGGGCGGACCCCGCCGCATGGCCTCGCCAAATGGGTTAGGGCCACGCGGTCGGATACCCTAAGCAACCGATGACCGCTCGTTTCGATCTTTTCGTCGTCGGCTCTGGATTCTTCGGACTGACCATTGCCGAGCGCGTGGCTACCCAGCTCGGGAAGCGCGTGCTCGTCGTGGACCGCCGACCGCACATCGGCGGCAACGCCTACTCAGAAGCCGAGCCGCGCACCGGCATCGAGGTGCACAAGTACGGTGCCCACCTGTTTCACACCTCCAACAAGAGGGTGTGGGACTACGTGCGGCAGTTCACCGACTTCACCGACTACCGCCACCGGGTCTTCGCGATGCACAACGGGCAGGCCTACCAGTTCCCGATGGGGCTGGGCCTGGTGTCCCAGTTCTTCGGCAAGTACTTCACCCCCGACGAAGCGCGCAAGCTCATCGCCGAGCAGGCCGCCGAGATCGACACCGCCGACGCGCAGAACCTCGAAGAGAAGGCGATCTCGCTGATCGGTCGACCGCTCTACGAGGCCTTCGTCAAGGGCTACACCGCCAAGCAGTGGCAGACCGATCCCAAGGAGCTGCCGGCCGCCAACATCACCCGCCTGCCGGTGCGCTACACCTTCGACAACCGCTACTTCAGCGACACCTACGAGGGGCTGCCCGCCAACGGCTACACGGCCTGGCTGCAGAACATGGCCGCCGACGACCGCATCGAGGTCCGGCTGGACACCGACTGGTTCGACGTGCGCGACCGGTTGCGCGCGGACAGCCCCGAGGCGCCGGTCGTCTACACCGGACCGCTGGACCGCTACTTCGACTACGCCGAGGGCCGGCTTGGCTGGCGCACCCTCGACTTCGAGGTGGAGGTGCTGCCCATCGGGGATTTCCAGGGCACACCGGTCATGAACTACAACGATCCGGACGTTCCCTACACCCGCATCCACGAGTTCCGTCACTTCCACACCGAGCGCGACTATCCGACCGACAAAACGGTGATCATGCGGGAGTTCTCGCGCTTCGCCGAGGACGACGACGAGCCCTACTATCCGATCAACACCGAAGCCGACCGTGCCCTGCTGGCCGCCTATCGAGCGAGGGCGAAGTCCGAGACCGAGTCGTCG
>DASTKA010000005.1:0-4124 GCA_035716165.1 Mycobacterium sp.
AGCCGCAGACCGCGCCGATGGCGGCCGAGCTGACCAGCTTCACGTACTTGGCCAGCACGCCGGTCTTGTAGCGCGGCTCCGGCGGCGTGAAATCCTTTCGCCGAGCGTCGAATTCGGCTGGATCGGTCAGCACGTCGAGCATGTGATTGGCCACGTCCAACCGAATGCGGTCGCCGTCTTGCAGGAAGGCGATCGGTCCGGCGTCGACCGCCTCGGGCGCGATGTGGCCGACGCACAGGCCGGTGGTGCCGCCGGAGAACCGGCCGTCGGTCAGCAGCAGCACGTCTTTGCCCAGACCGGCGCCCTTGATGGCGCCGGTGATGGCCAGCATTTCGCGCATCCCGGGGCCACCCTTGGGGCCTTCGTAGCGGATCACCACGGCGTCACCCTTGGTGATCGTGCCGTCCTCCAGCGCATCCAACGCGGCCCGTTCACCGTCGAAAACCCTTGCGGTGCCCTCGAACACGTCGGAGTCAAACCCGGCCGACTTGACCACCGCACCCTCGGGCGCCAGCGATCCGCGCAGGATGGTGATCCCGCCGGTTGGGTGGATGGGATTGCTCAGCGCGCGCAACACCTTGCCGTCCGGGTCGGGCGGGGCGATCTCGGCCAGGTTCTCGGCCACCGTCGCACCGGTCACCGTCAGGCAGTCACCGCGCAGCAGCCCCGCGTCCAGCAGCGCCTTCATCACCACCGGCACGCCGCCGATGTGGTCGACGTGCGACATGACGTGCCGGCCGAACGGTTTGACGTCGGCCAGGTGCGGAACCTTCGACCCGATCCGGCTGAAATCGTCGAGCGATAGCTCGACGTCGGCCTCGTGGGCGATGGCCAGCAGGTGCAGCACCGCGTTGGTCGAACCGCCGAACGCCATCACCACCGCGATCGCGTTCTCGAACGCCTCCTTGGTGAGGATGTCGCGCGCCGTGATGCCGCGCCGCAGCAGTTCGACGACGGCCGCACCGCTGCGCCGCGCGAACCCGTCGCGGCGGCGGTCGGTCGCCGGCGGCGCCGCGCTGCCCGGCAGCGACATCCCGAGCGCCTCGGCGGCGCTGGCCATCGTGTTGGCCGTGTACATGCCGCCGCACGCGCCTTCGCCGGGACAGATCGCCCGCTCGATGGCGTCGACGTCCTCGCGGGGCATCAGGCCCCGGGCGCAGGCACCCACCGCCTCGAACGCGTCGATGATGGTGACCTCGCGCTCGCTGCCGTCGGAGAGCTTGGCGACCCCGGGCAGGATGGACCCGGCGTAGAGGAACACCGAGGCCAGGTCCAGCCGTGCGGCGGCCATCAGCATCCCGGGCAGCGACTTGTCGCAGCCGGCCAGCAGCACCGAGCCGTCCAGGCGTTCGGCCTGCATCACCGTCTCGACGCTGTCGGCGATCACCTCGCGCGACACCAGCGAGAAATGCATCCCCTCGTGGCCCATCGAGATGCCGTCGGACACGGAGATGGTGCCGAACTCGAGGGGATAGCCACCGGCCGAGAACACGCCCTCCTTGACCGCCTTGGCGAGCCGGTCCAGGGAGAGGTTGCACGGCGTGATCTCGTTCCAGGACGACGCGACCCCGATCTGTGGCTTGGCGAAGTCTTCGTCTCCCATGCCTACCGCCCGCAGCATGCCCCGGGCGGCGGCCTTCTCGAGGCCGTCGGTGACGTCACGACTGCGCGGCTTGATGTCGGCGGTTGAAGCCGAATCGGTGGTGGGCATTGCTCAAGTATGCGCTGGCCAGTCCCGATGCCAATTCCCGGGGTGATACCCCGATGGGGTATAAGCTGGAGTCAGGCGCGCTGCCGCCACTCGGCGGGCGAAGTTAGCAGGGGTGAACGAGAACGATGACGAATGACCACGGGTACTCGCAGCAGAAGGACAATTACGCCAAGCGGCTGCGGCGGATCGAGGGCCAGGTGCGGGGCATCGCGCGGATGATCGAGGAAGACAAGTACTGCATCGACGTCCTCACCCAGGTCAGCGCGGTCAACAGCGCGCTGCGTGCGGTCGCCCTGAATTTGCTCGACGAGCACCTGAACCACTGCGTCACCCGCGCCGTTGCCGAGGGCGGCGACGAGGCCGACGAGAAGCTCGCCGAGGCCTCCGCCGCCATCGCGCGCCTGGTTCGTTCCTGATTCCGTTTGTCAATCGGTGATGGAGTTGAGACCCGCGTTTCGGCCCTGACTCAGGGGGAGGCGTAGTTGCGGTCCGTACGGTAGGGCAGTGTGATCGCATTAGGCGCGACAACCCAGGAAGTGGGTAGTCCGGCCGACATAGACGCCATGACTGCCGAAATCAATGCCGCCGCGCGAACGTGGACTCCACGGATCGCGGCCCAGCTTGCCGTACTGGCCGCCGCGGCCTTCACCTACGTCACCGCCGAGATTCTGCCGGTTGGCGCCCTGCCGGCCATCGCTCGCGACCTGCACGTCAGTTTGTTCGCGGTGGGGACGCTGCTGACCTGGTATGCGTTCGTTGCGGCTCTGACGACGTTTCCGCTGGTGCGCTGGACCGCGCATTGGCCGCGGCGGCGCGCGCTCATGCTCAGCCTGACCTGCCTGACTGCCTCGCAGGTCATCTCGGCGCTGGCACCGAATTTCGCGGTGCTGGCCGCCGGTCGGGTGCTCTGCGCGATCACCCACGGCCTGCTGTGGGCGGTCATCGCGCCGATCGCGGCCCGGCTGGTGCCGCCGAGCCATGCCGGACGCGCCACCATGTCGATCTACGTTGGCACCAGTCTCGCGCTGGTGGTGGGGAGCCCGCTGACCGCGGCTCTGAGCCTGATGTGGGGCTGGCGGCTGGCCGTCGTGTGCGTCACCGTCGCGGCCGCCGCCGTCACGGTCGCCGCACGGCTGATGCTGCCGGAGATGGTGCTGACCGAGGACCAGCTCGCCCACGTGGGCCCGAGGTCACGCCACCACCGCAATCCCCGGCTGATCCTGGTGAGCGTGCTGGCGATGATCGCGGTCACCGGCCATTTCGTGTCCTACACGTTCATCGTCGAGATCATCCGCAACGTCCTCGGCGTGCGCGGGCCGAACCTCGCCTTCGTGCTCGCCGCCTACGGGCTGGCCGGCCTGCTGTCGTTACCGCTGGTGGCGCGGCCGCTGGACCACCGGCCCAAGAGCGCCGTCATCCTGTGCATGACGGGTTTGACGGCCGCCTTCGTGGCGCTGACCGGGCTGGCGATCGGTGGCAGGGCCGGCATGGCCGCCGCCCTGATCGGAACCGCCGCGATCGTGCTGTGGGGGGCGATGGCCACCGCGGTCTCGCCGATGATGCAATCGGCCGCGATGCGCAACGGGGCCGACGACCCCGACGGGGCGTCGGGGCTCTACGTGACCGCGTTCCAGGTGGGCATCATGGCCGGCTCGCTGGTCGGCGGCCTGCTCTATGAGCGCAGCGTCACGATGATGCTGACCGCTTCGGCGGCCCTGATGGCCGTCGCACTGGTCGGCATCGCTGCCAACCGCCGGATGCTCGACGTTGCTCCGACAAGCTCACCCGATTCATAGCCGCGCAGGTCAAGCACGTAATCACCACCCTTTCCGGGGCGCGGCAAACCGCCGGTGACGGTAGCTGGCATGTCTCCTATGCCACACTGTTCGAGAACACGAGTGGAGGTATGCGTATGTCAGGCTGGACGAGGGCCGGGACTAGGAAGGGCCTCTTCGCCGCTTTGAGCACAACCGGTTTGGCGTCCGTCGTGGGCTTAGCGCTGGTGCTCAGTGCGGGTCCCGCGTCGGCGGATCCGGACCCGGCTCCCGCCGATCCGGGTGCGGTCGCCGCTCCGCCCGGACCGCCCCCGCCGCCCGACCCGTTGGCGCCGCCGCCTCCGCCCGACGCGCTGGCGGCCCCGCCGCCGCCCAACCCGCTGGCACCGCCGGCGCCGGGGGTTCCGCCGAACACTCAACCCGCGGCGGCCGCGGCCGATGGGCAGAACGCCACGCCGTTCACCGGCACGGCGCCGTTCGGACCGCCGTCGTTCGTCCCCAAGGGTGGCTCGACCGTGGGTGTGGCCCAGCCGATCATCATCAACTTCCCCGGAACGGTCGAGAACGCCGACGCGGCGATCGGCGCCGTGCACGTCTCGTCCGTCCCGCCGGTGCCGGGCAAGTTCTACTGGATGACC
>DASTKA010000006.1:0-3157 GCA_035716165.1 Mycobacterium sp.
GGCGCGGCTTATCTGATGTTCGTGCCAAGTGATGTTGTTGGCCACTTCCAGCTCCTGTCACAACGTTTCAGCCGCGCACCGGCGCGTGCGCACGAGGCGGGAAGCGACCGTCTCGATGCCAAGGATGACGAAACCCTAACGGGCACTTACCATCCCTCCGCATCACCGGTTGCCGGCCAGCTGGGCGTCGCATCGGCTCGACACGCTCAGCTTCGGCGCGGCAACGTTGCCGCAGCGATCCCTGGCGACACGCCTTCACCATATTGTTTATCAATCAATACGGATTAGAACCAGTCCACAAGTAAAGATGGTCGACTTACGGGAGTTTTCGTCCCACGCAATCCGCGCCGATCGAGCGGTCGGCTACTGATCGCCGGCCTGCCCGGAGTCGCCGTCCTTCGCGGGATCCTCGATGACGTGATAATCCGGATCGAGCATCGATATGGCCCGGGTGCCACTCTGGCGAGCCTTCCCGCTGATCCGCAGGACCTGACCGGGCTGGATGTCCGCACCGCCGTGGCCCGGACGGAAGGTGACCGTCATTTCGCCGGTGCTGTCCCCGATGGTGACTTGCCGGTATGTCCGTCCGCGGGCCGAGACGTCTTCGACCTCATTGACCCGCCCTTCGACGCTGGCGCGCTGCCCGGAGATCAGTCCGGCCACCATGATCACCGAATGCGGTCGCTCCGGGTGTTCGTAGGCGTCGACCTTCTGATCCTCGTCCTGGGAGACCCACGCCTCGATCTTGTCGACTCCCTGCCCGATCCGCTGCTCCAGGGTGTCGGGGTAGGCCTCCCTGATCCGCGATTCGACGTCGTAGGGCACGATGGTCGCCGCGGCGTCGGGGATGAGGCTGACCGCTCGCGAGATCTTGTCGGCGGTGCGGTCGTGCAGCAGGCGGCCCAACAGCCGGGCGAACGTCCTGCGCGGCAGCAACACCGTCACGTTGGTGCGCGCTTTCTCGTCCCGCGCCTTGGCGACCAGCAGCTGCGCGGCGCGGCTGATCCGGCGATCCGGGCAATCCACGATTCGGAGCGGAGTGTCGAGTTCGAAATGGTCCCAACGCTTTCGCAGTAACGCCGCGTGGGCCGGGTCGACCATGAAGTGCACCGCGATCAGCTCGTCGGCCCGCAATCCCCTGCCGTAGCGCAAAGCCTCGATCACCGCCAGGTCAACGGAGTCGACGAAGACGAAGACTTTGTGCCGCGCGTACTTCACCAGCTCCGGGCGGTCGGTGCGGAAGGTCTCGAGAATGGCTGCCTCGGCGCGGTATTCGCGGTTGAGCCGGGTCAGTATGAACACCAGCAGCGGGAACACGATGACCACCAGCCATGCGCCCTCGGTGAATTTCGCGACCGCGAAGATACCCACCACGACCGTCGACAGAATCGCCGCCGACAGGTTGATGGCCAGCCGGCGTCGCCAGCCCGGTTCCCGATGCGTCAGATGATGCTTGGTCATCCCGTAACCGGCCATCGAGAATCCGGTGAACACCCCGATCGCGTAGAAGGGGACCAGGGCGTTCACCGACCCGCCGGTGACCACCAGCAATGCGACCGAGAGCGCCGTCAGCGTGATGATCCCGTTCGAGAACACCAGGCGATGGCCACGTTTCGTCAGCTGCCTGGGCAGGAAGCGGTCTTCGGCGACGAAACTGGCCAGCGCCGGAAAGCCGTTGAAGCTGGTGTTCGCGCCGGTGAACAGGATGGCGGCCGTCGCCGCCTGGACCATGACGTACAGGACGTCGCCGACGGCGCCGGTGCCGAAGACGGCGCGGCCGATCTGCGACAAGACCGACGGGAATTCACTGAGATACGGCGTGGCGTGGGTGACGTGGGCCAGATACGCGACTCCGGCCAGCAGCAATCCGAGGATGGTGGCCATCGCGGTCAGCACTCGACGCGCATTAAGGCCCTGCGGCTTTCGGAAGTAGTCGACCGTATTGGAGATGGCCTCGACGCCGGTCAGCGACGAGCCTCCGTTGGCGAAGGCACGCAGCAGCACCAGAATCGTGGCGCCCATCACCAACCCGTTGCCCTGGTGCACCGGCACGGTCCCGGGCAGGTGCGCGGGATCGTAGATCGGCAGGTTCCCGATGACCGCGCGGACGACACCGACCACGATGGTCAGGCCGACCATGACGACGAAGGCGTAGGTCGCCACCGCGAACGGCAACCCGGCTTCCTTCAGGCCACGCAGATTGGCGTAGCAGATGACAAGCACCACCGCGACCGTGAGTTCGAGGCTGTACGGGCCCAGCACGGGGATCGCCGAGACCACCGCGACGGTACCGGCCGCCGACTGCACGGCGACCGTCACCACATAATCGATCAACAGCGCCGCGGCGGCGATCTGCGCGACCTTGGGTCCGAAATTGTCCCGCGCGACGATGTACGAGCCGCCGGCCCGGGTATAGGCCATGACCACCTGCCGATACGAGGCGGCCACCAGCACCAGGATCAGCAGGATGACCCCGGTGATGGGAAGCAGCAGCAGGAAGGCGGCCAGCCCGGCGTGGGGCAACAGTTCGATCAGGATCTGCTCAGGGCCGTACGCGACGGAGGAGACCGCGTCGGGCGAAAGTGCGCCCAGGGCAACGGAATTCGATAGTTTTTCGGACGCGATGTCTTCGGTGATCAGGGGCTTCCCAAGGAACACCCGTTTGGTGATGTCCCCTACCGAGAGCGGGATGCGTAGCCTGCCGGTCGCACTGGTCACGAGCACCGTCCTTACTCAGAGAACGTGAAACGCCTCCGAAGCATTGTGCACGCCCGCCCGTCTCGGCGCGCCAGGCGGTTCGGGTGGGCTGCGCTGGATCGCCCGCCTGCGCTTAGCGCCGCGAAGCGAGCTAGGCGAGTCGCTGCAGGGCGGCGGCGATCCGCTCGTCGCTGGCGGTCAGCGCGACCCGCACGTGTTGCGCGCCCCGCGGGCCGTAGAAATCGCCCGGCGCCACCAGGATGCCGCGCTGCGCCAGCCAGGCGACGCTGTCGTGGCAGGGCTCGCCGCGGCTGGCCCACAGGTACAGGCCGGCTTCGGAGTGGTCGACGGCAAAGCCGGCCGAACGCAGCGCCGGCAGCAGGACGGCGCGGCGCCGTTCGTAGCGCTCCCGCTGCACCAGCTCGTGGGCGTCGTCGTCCAGGGCGGCCACCATGGCCGC
>DASTKA010000007.1:0-3251 GCA_035716165.1 Mycobacterium sp.
CCAGCCCCGCCAGCGACTGCGCCGCGGCACTCAACGTCAGATTCAGCTTGACCGGATCGACCTTCTCCGCGATCGAGCTGATCGTCTGGAACAGCGTGTTGATCTCGGTGGTCACCGAGCGCGCATCGATCACCGTGCGCGACGAGATCTTCTGCGGCGACGGGTTGGGCGGCGTCGTCAACGACACGTACTTGCCACCGAACACCGTCGTCGCCTTGATGTCGGCGCTCACGTTCGACGGAATCAACGCCAAATACCGCGGATACACCTCGAGGATGAACTTCGCCGCCGGCTTGCCGTCCCGCACGGTCTCCGAAATCGACCCCACCCGCCCGATTTCCACGCCGTTGTAGGTGACCTTCGAACCCGGATCCATCACCAGCCCGGCGCGCGAGGCGATCATCGTCAACTGTGTCTTGGGCGTGAAACCGCCCCGGAATTGGATATAGACCAGCGTGAAGATGATGGCGAGAACCACCAGCACGACAAAGGTCATGAACCTGTAGGGCGGCTCTCGCGAGTCGTTGATTTGAACGGGTGAACCTTCCATGGCCTAAGCCGTGAGTCCGAAGATTCCTGGTTCGACGATGGGCGACCACCCGTGCGGTTGCTTACCCGAGTAACGCACCGTCGCCACCGCTGCCCCTCAAGTCGGGACCGTCGCCACCCGGCGCTGGCCTGTCTGCGCATGCAAGGACCAGTGAAATGTACCGCGACGCAGCGGCCCAAACAAAGCCACGGCGGAAACCGGCGGGCGCGACATCGTCTTTCGAATAACCACCCCCACACTGATGGCCGCTCAGCGAGCATCCCGTGATGCGAATCATGTTCTCCTGCAGATGTTTTGCTCCCTGAGTGCGCTGCTACGGGCCGACGGTGCTGTCGCCGACCCGGCGGCCGCAAACGCGCTCGATCGCGTACGGTGACCGTGGCGAACGATCGTTCACATAACTCGACGGGTGCACTGGCTGGAGTGCCCGGGTCTAGGCTCGGGAAAGACTAGGAAAGGTGCGCGATGCTCGCAGCGTTCGGATTCGAATCCCTGGGCGTAGTCGTCGGGGACATGTACTTCATCGACCCGTCCCCGCTCGAGGGTCAGGAAACCCCGGAGCGGGGAGTCAGACTGGAACTGCGCCTCGTCGACCGGGCCGAACCGCAGGGCTCGATCTACGCCGGCGTACCGATCGCCTTCACCCGCCCGGTGTGGCGGGTGGACCTGTTCGGGTCCACCGAAAGCCCGCCCGGGACGCTCGACCGGGCCCACCACCACCCGCAGTTCAACGGTTGGGAACCCAGCCGCCGGCACTTCGTCCCCGAGCTGTCCGCCGACCCGCTGACCTGGTTGACCGAGCAGCTGGCCGACCCGGCCGCGATCCTGGCCCGCGCGGGCGTCGACGCCGACGAGGTCAGCGAAGCCGACACCGCCGGACTCGCCGAGGCGGCGCCGGAGATCGTCGCCGCCGTGAAACGATTGCTGGACGGCGTCCGCAATGGCGAATTGGCACCGGCCCCCGCCGAGCCCGTTGCCGCCGCACGCACCGGCTGGCTCTGAAGTGCGTTAGCGTCGTCGACGTGACCCTCAACAACATCGCCCTGACCACCCTCGACGGCCGGCCGACCACACTGGCCGAATTGTCCGACGGCGCAACGCTGATCGTCAACGTCGCCTCCAAATGCGGGCTGACTCCGCAATACACGGCACTGGAGAAGCTGGCCAAGGATTATCGGGACCGCGGCCTGACCGTCGTCGGCGTCCCCTGCAACCAGTTCATGGGCCAGGAGCCGGGTACGGCCGACGAGATCCAGGAGTTCTGCTCGACCACCTACGGGGTGACCTTTCCGCTGCTGGAGAAGACCGACGTCAACGGCGATGACCGCCACCCGCTGTACGCCGAGCTGACCAAGACCGCCGACGCCGACGGCCAGGCGGGCGACATCCAGTGGAACTTCGAGAAGTTTCTGCTCGCCCCCGACGGCGAGGTGGCGAACCGGTTCCGGCCCCGTACCGAGCCGGACGCCCCCGAGGTGATCAGCGCCATCGAGGCAGTGCTGTCCCGGTAGGCATGTGTGTGCGCCGCTCAGTTTGTGGGCGGCGTGGGGCCTGCCTCGGGTGCTGTGCTGTCGAGGGTTGGGGCACCGCGCCGCCGAGCGACGGCGCCGCGGGTCAGTCGGTGAATGAGTGCATGCTGAACGCCACCCACCAGGGTCCGTGGTGCAGTGGCGGTGTCATCCACGCCGAACACTTCTGCGATGCTGACCAGCACGGAATCCAGCGCTGCGCCGAGGCGTCCGTAGCCGCCGCGGCGGGCCACCAGGTAAGCCACCACCGCCAAGACCGTCAGCGCTATCCACACCGGCAGGCTGGACCAAGCCCACCGCCGCACGAGTGCACTCGCCGATCCAAAGAGACGCCGCACAATGCGGCCGAGAAGTCCGGGCCCGGTGCGGTCATCGTCGGACGTCATGTCGCACCATCTCCCCGGGTAGACAAACAGGACCCCTTCGAGATGCTCGATGAGGGCGGTTTTGGCGGTGAAAAAATGATAGCCCTCTCAGCGGTGAGGACGTGAGGACCGTTTTCGGGGCCAGACATGTCCAAAGGCATGAAAACGGCCCCCGGAATTCTCCGAGGGCCGTTTTACCTGGTAGCGGGGACAGGATTCGAACCTGCGACCTCTGGGTTATGAGCCCAGCGAGCTACCGAGCTGCTCCACCCCGCGTCGGTGAATGCCAGGTTACCGAACGTGTGTCACGGCGACCAAATCGCGCGCTCAGCGGCGCTATCAGTGCGACGGCGGGTTCAGCCCATACCGTTTCGCGATGTCGTCCATCCACTCCGGCGACCCGTAGGTCAGCCCGTACTTGTCGGCGAGCTCGCCGAACTCGGGCAGCTCGTGCAGCGGCTTGCCCGCCGGGTCGTCGGCGTGCTCGACGAGCAGCTCACCGAGTTCGCGGAGATACTTCTCGAAGCCACCCGGGGTGATGATCTCGACGATGCGGCCCGGTTCGCTGCCGGCGTTCCACATCGCGTGCATCTGTCCGCGCGGCTTGGTGATGTAACCACCGGCCCGAGAACCACCTCACTGTCGTCGGAGCGGAAGCCGATCTCGCCGGCCAGCACGATCGAGTGCTCGTCCTCCCGGGTGTGCCGGTGCGCCGCGGTGAGCAGGCCGACCGCAAACGAGTGCTCGATGATGGACACCTCGCCACCGTTGGTCTTACCGCATATCTTGAACACCGCCCCGAACCCC
>DASTKA010000008.1:0-6125 GCA_035716165.1 Mycobacterium sp.
CGACGCCGTCGATCACACGCTTGTACAGGTCGACCATCTGCTGGCGCTTCTGCGCCGGTTCGCCGGCGGCGAGCTTCTTGACGAACTCCTGCTCGTCGGCCACCGCGGCATTGCCCGGGTCCTGGATGAGCCAGTTGATCAGTCCGACCCGGCTCTCGATCTTCGGCACGAAGCCGAACGACAGCAGGATCTCCGGCCGGTGGTCGGTCTCCTTTGCGAAGTTGCTCAAGAAACCCACGATCGCGTCGGAGTACAACAGCTGGGTCATGCCGTAGGTGGCGCCCTGGTCGCACTTGAAGGTGAACCGGCCCTGTTCGCCGTCCCGGGTGGGGATCAGGATGACGCCGCGGTTGGTCACCAGCTCGCGGTAGATCGACAGCGCGTCGGTGGGGGCGACGCCGGAGCCCTCACCGTCGTTCATGGTGCGCGGCACGCCGACGAAGACCACGCCCTCCATCCCCGCCGACGTCAGCTCGGTCAGCCGCGCGCGCAGCGACGGCTCGTCCATGAACGCGGTCACCTGCGTGCACAGTCCGTTGATCCCGGGCAGTTCCGGCTTCACGATCGACCAGAAGTCGAGAACGTCCAGTTTCGGCTTCATCTGGATGGGACGGTCGTCGTCCTCGGCGATGATCCCCGGAATCATCACGTGCCCGATCCGGCCGCCCAGCCCCGATTCGGCCGAATTCCGCACCACTTTGTGCGCCTCTTCCAGTGCCCGCTCCCGGCCATCGTCGGCGTTGGGCGGCACCAGCTCGAGCGCAATGGTGTTGAGGGTCACGCGGCTTCTCTCCATCTGACGACTATTGGCCCGGGGTGTCTTGTGGACGCGCACTATCCGCGCGGCTCCAGCGCACCCGCCAGCATAGGGGCGGGTTAATGAGGCAGGCGAAGCAACTGGGTCCACCCGCCCACGTCATGGGAACGGCAGCACGAGGGGTGCGGCGAATACACTGGTCGGGCCTGGAACACCCAGCCAGCCGAGCAGAAAGGGGCGCCGCGCTGAGCCTAGGAGCCACAGCAGCAGCGGCCACCGTCGAGTTGACCGGGGCCATCACCGACCAATTGCGGCGGTACATGCATGACCGGCGCACCGAAACCGCGTACATCGGAGGCGACTACAGCGGTCTGATCACCGCGCTGGAAGACTTCGTGCTGGGCGGCGGCAAGCGGCTACGGCCCGCGTTCGCCTACTGGGGCTGGCGCGCGGTGACCACCGAGGCTCCCGATGAGCAAGCGCTGCTGCTGTTTTCCGCACTCGAGCTGCTGCACGCCTGCGCGCTGGTGCACGACGACGTGATCGACGACTCCTCCACCCGGCGGGGCCGTCCGACCACCCACGTCCAGTTCGCGGCCCTGCATCGCGAGCGGCGCTGGCAGGGTTCGCCGGAGCAGTTCGGGATGTCGGCCGCCATCCTGCTCGGCGATCTCGCGCTGGCCTGGGCCGACGACATCGTGTTCGGTGTCGAGTTGACGCCGCAGGCCATCCGGCGGGTGCGGCGCGTGTGGGCGAACATCCGCACCGAGGTGCTCGGTGGGCAGTATCTCGACATTGTCGCCGAGGCCAGCGCGGCCGCCTCGATCGCCTCGGCGATGAACGTCGACACCTTCAAAACCGCCTGCTACACCGTGTCGCGACCACTGCAGCTCGGGGCGGCCGCCGCCGCCGACCGGCCCGACGTCCACGACGTCTTCAGCCAGTTCGGGACCGATCTGGGGGTGGCGTTTCAGCTGCGCGACGACGTGCTGGGCGTTTTCGGTGACCCCGCAATAACCGGCAAGCCGTCCGGGGATGACCTGCGCTCGGGCAAGCGCACCGTGCTGCTGGCCGAGGCGGTGGAGTTGGCGGAGCAGTCAGACCCGTTGGCGGCCAACTTGTTACGCACCTCGATCGGAGCGCAGCTGACCGACGAGCAGGTGGATCAACTGCGCGACGTCATCGAGTCGGTGGGCGCCCTGGCCGCGGCCGAGCAGCGGATCGCCGCGCTGACCCAGCGAGCGCTGGCCACGCTGGCGGCCGCACCCATCAACACCGCGGCCAAAGCGGGCCTGTCCGAATTGGCGAAGCTGGCCACGAACCGGTCCGCCTGACCCGATGACGACGCCAACGGACACCCCGGCAGCCGACCCACCGGCGGCCAAACCCGCGCGCGGCGAATGGTTTTCACGGCTGAAGGCATTCGCCGCCTCCGGCGACTCCGGCCCGGCGAAACTGGGCATGCTGGGGTCGGCGCTGATCACCCTGGGCGGCCTTGGCGCAGGCAGTACCCGTCAGCACGACCCGTTGCTCGAGTCGATGCACATGTCCTGGTTGCGTTTTGGCCACGGCCTGGTGCTGTCGTCGATCGTGTTGTGGACCGGCGTTGCCCTGATGCTGATCGCCTGGCTGACACTGGGCCGCCGGGTGCTGGCCGGCCGGGCGACCGAGTTCGTCATGAAAGCCACCACCGCCTTCTGGCTGGCGCCGCTGCTTGTTTCGGTGCCCGTCTTCAGCCGCGACACCTATTCGTATCTGGCGCAGGGCGCGCTGCTGCGCGACGGCCTGGATCCGTACGCGGTGGGTCCCGTCGCCAACCCAAACAGCTTGCTGGACAACGTCAGTCCCATCTGGTCGATCACGACCGCACCCTACGGCCCGGTTTTCATCCTGGTGGCGAAGATCATCACCATCATGGTGGGCAACAACGTGGTGACGGGGACCGCGTTGCTGCGGCTGTGCATGCTGCCCGGGCTGGTGCTGTTGGTCTGGGCGACCCCCCGGGTTGCCCGCCATCTGGGCGCAGACGGTTCGACGGCGCTGTGGATCTGCGTGCTCAACCCCCTGGTGCTCATCCATCTGATGGGCGGGGTGCACAACGAAATGCTCATGGTGGGCCTGATGGCAGCCGGCATCGCGTTGACGTTCGGTGGCCGCCACGTCGCCGGCATCGCGGTGATCACCGTAGCCATCGCGGTCAAAGCCACCGCCGGCATCGCGCTGCCCTTCCTGGTCTGGGTGTGGATGCGGCGGCTGCGCGATCGGCGCGGATATCGGCCGGTGCCAGCCTTTTTCGCGGCCTCGGCGTTATCGCTGCTGATCTTCGCGGTGGTGTTCGCGGTCTTGTCCGCGGTGGCCGGCGTCGGCCTGGGCTGGCTGACCGCACTGGCCGGATCGGTGAAGATCATCAACTGGCTGACCGTGCCGACCGCGGCCGCCAACCTGATCCACGCGATCGGCGGCGAGTTCTTCCCGGTCAGCTTCTATCCGATCCTTCGCGTCACCCGGCTGGTCGGCGTCGCGATCATCGCGATCTCGCTGCCGCTGTTGTGGTGGCGGTTCCGCCGCGACGACCGCGCGGCGATGACCGGCATGGCGTGGTCGATGCTGATCGTGGTGCTGTTCGTGCCGGCCGCCCTGCCCTGGTATTACTCGTGGCCGCTGGCGATCGTGGCCCCACTGGCGCAGTCGCGTCGGGCCGTCGCGATCATCGGCGGCCTGTCGACCTGGGTGATGGTGATATTCAAACCCGATGGCTCACATGGCATGTATTCGTGGCTGCACTTTTCGCTGGCCACGCTGTGCGCACTGATCGCCGGATACAGCCTGTATCGCGCTCCCGCGCGGCAAGCCGAGGCTGCCGACGTCGCCGCCGGATGAGCCGAACGGCTCAGTAAGCCATCGCTTGCGCCCGGCGCACGACTTCCCGGGCCTGATGGGCGTGCAGCGCGTCGACGGGACGGGCGTTGTTGAGGGCATCGCGGCTGCCGTCGCGAGTGACCGTCAGCGAGGGGTCCCGGGTGAACAACCAGCGCACGATCTCGGTGTCGTGATAGCCGCCGTCGTGCAGGATGGTCAGCAATCCAGGCAGGCTCTTGACCACCTCACCGGATTTGGTGAAGAACACCTGCGGCACCACCAGACCCTCGTCGCGCCGAACCGCAACCAGGTGCCCCTCCCGGAGTTGCTGCTGAACCTTGGTGACCGGCACCCCCATCAATTCGGCGACCCGCTTCAGGTCATAAATTGGCTCGTCGGGTTCTAGCACATCGTCGCCGGCAGGAATACTGCTCATCCGGGCAAGTGTATGCCTAGAAGCGCGCGCCCCGCCCGTGTTCTACCGGCCAATCACTGCGGCGCACCTACCATGGCCCCGTGGCCCGAGCTCAATCGCCCGGCCCCGGCCCGGGCCGGGCCGGCCCGCCCCGTCGCCGACCAGAAGCCGGGTCGGTCGATCCGCTGGACGACACATTGCTGGACGGCCGCTACCTGGTTCTGTCCAGGATCGCCAGCGGCGGCACGTCCACGGTGTACCGCGGTCTGGACACCCGCCTCGACCGTCCCGTCGCGGTGAAGGTGATGGACTCCCGGTACGCCGGCGACGAGCAATTCCTGACCCGCTTCCAGCGGGAGGCCCAAACCGTTGCCCGGCTGAAAGATCCAGGCCTCGTCGCCGTC
Source organism: Mycobacterium sp. (assembly GCA_035716165.1). GTDB lineage: Bacteria > Actinomycetota > Actinomycetes > Mycobacteriales > Mycobacteriaceae > Mycobacterium. The sequence continues at coordinate 4,436 of DASTKA010000008.1, forward strand.
TACGACCAGGGCCTGGACGCCCGGCACCCGTTTCTGGTGATGGAGCTCATCGAGGGCGGCACGCTGCGCGAGCTCCTGGCCGAACGCGGACCCATGCCGCCGTACGCCGTGGCGGCGGTGCTTCGTCCGGTGCTCGGCGGACTGGCCGCGGCACACCGGGCCGGCCTGGTGCATCGCGACGTCAAGCCCGAGAACGTGCTGATCTCCGACGACGGCGAGGTGAAGATCGCCGACTTCGGGTTGGTCCGGGCCGTCGCGGCCGCCGGAATCACCTCCAACAGCGTGATTTTGGGCACCGCGGCCTACCTGTCGCCGGAGCAGGTGCGCGACGGCGACGCCAGTCCGCGCAGCGACGTCTACTCCACGGGGATCATGACCTATGAGCTGCTGACCGGGCGCACCCCGTTCACCGGCGACTCGGCGTTGTCGCTCGCCTACCAGCGGCTGGACACCGACGTGCCGCCGCCGGGCGAGGTCATCGACGGTGTGCCCGCGCAGTTCGACGAATTCGTGCGGCGTGCGACGGCCCGCGAACCGGCCGGCCGCTACGCCGACGCGCTCGAGATGCGCGCCGACCTCGACGCGATCGCCGATGAGCTTGCGCTGCCGGACTTCCGGGTGCCGGCGCCACGCAACTCCGCGCAACACCGGTCGGCGGCGCTGCAGCGCAGCCGGATGAACCAGCGGCCGGCCGCCGCGCAGCCACCCGAGCCGCCCGGCCCGGCGCCGGTGCGTCAACCTACCCGCCAGATGACGCGCGGTCCCGAGGACAGGCCGGCGCCGGACCGCGCGGTGCACGGCGACGACGAACCCGAGGATGATTACGAATACGAGCCCGTAGCAGGCGAATTCGCGGGCATTCCGATAAGCGAATTCGTGTGGGCACGCCAGCACAACCGGCGCATGGTGTTGGTCTGGCTGGCGCTGATCTTGGCGATGACCGGGCTGGTCGCGACCGCGGCGTGGACGGTCGGGAGCAACCTCGACGGTCTGCTGTAACCCGACCGGATCAGTCGCGCAGCATCTCGGCGACCAAGAAGGCCAACTCCAGCGACTGCTGGGTGTTCAGCCGTGGATCGCAGGCGGTTTCGTAACGTCCGACCAGGTCGGTGTCCGAAATGTCTTGCGCCCCACCCAGACACTCGGTCACGTTCTCGCCGGTGATCTCGACGTGGATGCCACCCGGGTGGGTGCCCAGCGCGCGGTGCACCTCGAAGAAGCCCTGCACCTCGTCGACGATGCGGTCGAAATGGCGGGTCTTGTAGCCGTTGGACGACTCGTGGGTGTTGCCGTGCATCGGGTCGCACTGCCAGATCACCTGGTGGCCCGTGGCCTGGACCTTCTCCACGATCGGGGGCAGGAGATCGCGCACCTTGTTGTTGCCCATGCGGCTCACCAGGGTCAGCCGGCCGGGCTGGTTGTGTGGGTCGAGCCGCTCGACGTATTCGACGGCCAGCTCCGGGGTGATCGTCGGGCCGATCTTGACGCCGATCGGATTGGCGATGACTTCGGCGAAGGCGATGTGCGCGCCGTCGAGCTGACGGGTGCGCTCGCCGATCCACACGGTGTGCGCCGACAGGTCATAGAGCTGTGGTTCCCCGCTCTCGCTTTCGGACAGGCGCAGCATGGACCGCTCGTAGTCGAGCACCAAAGCCTCATGGCTGGCATAGATCTCGGCGGTTTGCAGGTT
>DASTKA010000009.1:0-2082 GCA_035716165.1 Mycobacterium sp.
CAGCGTGGTGCTCAGCGAATTGGCGGCGTAGAAGGCCGCTTCGGAGCGCAACTGCTTGACGTGGACTCCCGCCGATCTGAGCAGCGTGCGTTGGATCTGAGCAAAGCTGTGCATCGACGCGGCGGCCGCGGCCACCGATGCCAGCAGCCACCACCAGTTCGCCTCATAGAGGCTCATCCAGGCTTTGGCCAGCTGATCCCAGCCCAGCGAAACCTCGACGGCAAGCACGATGGCTACCGCGCCGAGGATCACCCAGCGCACCCACCAGTACTTCCCGCGCGGGGTTTCGCCCCCGCAAGCGGGAGCTGCCCCCGCGCGCGGGGGTGTGGTTTTGTGGGCGGGTGCGTCGTGCGGCACGTGGTTTAGGGTAACGGTGCAGGTGGCGCCGCGATCGCTGCGCATCGCCTACCGTGTCGACGTCGTAACCGGATCGTGCCGACGGCGATGGACCCGTACGGCGCCCAGGCGGCTGTGGGACAGGCTCGAGACACGTTTGACCGCACCCCGCGGCGGATAGGCTGGCCAAATGTCAGCAAACGTCGACGATGCCTCGGTCGAACCCCTTGTCCGCAAGACCGCAGCCTGGGCGTGGCGCTTGCTCGTCATCCTGATCGCCGTGCTCGCCCTGTTGTGGGTGGTCAAGAAACTCGAAGTCATCGTCGTTCCGGTGCTGGTCGCGCTGCTGCTGAGCGCGCTGCTGGTGCCGGTGGTCGACTGGCTGGACAAGCGCGGCCTACCACGCGGTGGCGCGGTGGCGCTGGTGTTGCTGGGCGGCTTCGCGATCCTGGGCGGGATCCTGGCGTTCGTCATCCTGCAATTCATCGACGGCCTGCCCGGCCTGACCGAACAGGTGGCGAACAGCATCGAGTCGACGCGCCGCTGGCTGATCCACGGGCCCGCGCATCTGCGTAACGAACAGATCGACAGTGCGGGCAACGCCGCCATCGAGGCGCTGCACAACAATCAGGCGAAGCTGACCAGCGGCGCGCTGTCCACCGCGGCCACCGTCACGGAGCTGGTCACCGCGGCGGTGCTGGTGCTGTTCACGTTGATCTTCTTTCTCTACGGCGGCCGCAACATCTGGCGCTACGTCGTGCAGATCATCCCGTCGCGCGCACGGAACCGGGTGCACGAAGCCGGCACCGCCGGCTACGGATCGCTGATCGGGTACGTGCGGGCCACCTTCCTGGTTGCCCTGACCGACGCGGCCGGGGTCGGCACGGGTCTGGCGATCATGGGCATCCCACTGGCGCTGCCGCTGGCGTCGGTGGTGTTCCTGGGTGCGTTCATCCCCCTGGTGGGTGCCCTGGTCTCGGGTCTGGTGGCCGTCGTGGTCGCGCTGCTGGCCAAGGGCATTGTGTACGCGCTGATCACGCTGGGCCTGCTGATCGCGGTCAACCAGATCGAGGCCCATCTGCTGCAGCCGCTGGTGATGGGGCGTGCGGTCTCGATTCACCCGCTCGCGGTGGTGCTCGCCATCTCCACCGGCGGTGTGCTGGCCGGCATCGTCGGTGCCCTGCTGGCGGTCCCGACGGTCGCGTTCCTCAACAACGCGATCCAGGTGTTGTTGGCGCCGAACCCGGAGGCCGAAGCCGAAAAACAGACCGAGGAAGCCGACGAGAAGAACACCATCCTGCAGGCGGAGCCCGACCAGCCCGAGAACGAACCGGCTTGACGCTCAGGGCTTTTCGGATCCCGACGGGTGCCGGGGCCGGCTGGCTACAGCCGTCCCTCGCGGCGCAGCAGATCCTGCGCCGACAGGCCGCCGCCGGAGCGCCGGCGTTGCCGAGCCGGATCGCCGTTGTCGCTCTGCCCGCTCGCCTTCACCTGCTCGTCGGCCGCGTCGGCGTCGCCGCCTTCCGGTCCCACGATCGGTAGCGCCGTGGTGGGTTCGGCCGCGTCCCGGTCGTCGGAACGATTGCCCGGTACCGGAATGGCCCGCGTCTGATCGCCGGACGGTGGTGCCGCGGGAGTGGAGGTCGGGGGCCGTGCGGGAGCCTGCGGTGCGGAATTGGTGGGGCGAGCGTCGGCCGACCGGTCACGGCCGGGTGCGGCGAAGCGCGTCGTCTTGGCCTCGGTCGG
>DASTKA010000010.1:0-2878 GCA_035716165.1 Mycobacterium sp.
CCCGTTGTCCCGGCTCAGGTCGACGCCCTGCTCATCGGCATGGCCGAACGCTACGATGTGACCGTGACCGCGGAGGACGGCGTCTTCCCATTGGTCGCAGTCGCCGAAGGCAAGAACGGGCTGGCACGCGCACTGCTCTCCACTGCCGCGGGCAGCGCTCCCGATCCGCAATTCCAGCCCGGCGAACTCACCAAGCGCGTGGGCACCGTCGAGATGTTCACCGCCACAACCCCCGTCAACCTGGGACGCCCCGACCCCAGCCTCAACCTGCCTGTCGTCTTAGGCGGCGACATGATGCAGTACAACTGGACGATCAACGGGGAACCGTACGGCAAGACCAATCCGCTGCACGTGCAACAAGGTCAACGACCCACCATCACGTTCGACAACACCACGATGATGTATCACCCAATTCACCTGCACGGGCATACGTTCCAGGTGATCAGGGCGGACGGCAGCCCGGGCGCCCGCAAGGACACCGTCATGGTGTTGCCCATGCAGAAGCTCAGCGCCGTTCTCGTTGCTGATAACCCCGGCATCTGGATGCTGCACTGCCACAACACTTATCATCAGGTCGCTGGAATGATGACGCGCCTGGATTACGTCTTCTGAGGTTCAGACTGCGCCCAGGAAATCCAGCAGCAGCTGGTTGACCACCGACGGCTGCTCGATCTGGGGGCAGTGCCCGGCCTTGTCGACCACAACCGAGCGGGCATCGTCGATCCGCTTGGCGATCTCGGCGGCCCAGCCGGCCGGAAGGAGCTTGTCGTCTCCTCCTTCGACGACAAGCGTTGGCACGGCGATGCGTTCGTAGGCTCGCGCGCTCGACGGCGTCGCGGACGGCGTGGCGCCGGGCCGGCGAAACCTGGCCGCGGCGATGGCCTCCCACGCCCCGGGCGCGGTGCTCGACTCGTAACGGCGGCGCACGTAGTCGTTGTCGCCGGGGTAGCGGGCGTCGAAGAACAGCGCCTCGACGATGCGGCGCATCGCCGGCAGTGTCGCGTCATAGTTCTGCAGCGCCTCGAAATGCTCGTTCGGCTGGATTTCTCCACCGCCGCAGATGATCGCCAAGCTGCGGATGGGTAGCCGCGGCGTGTCCGACGTGGCGTCAGTGAGCAGATTGATCGCTCCCATCGAATTGCCGACGAAGTGCGCCGATTCCACGCCGAGAAGTTCACACAGCCGCGCCACGTGCCGAATCCGCATGCCGCGGCCGTCGACGAAGTCGACGACCTTGGCGGACTGCCCGAATCCCAGCTGGTCCGGCGCCAAGACCCGATACCGTGCGGACAGCACCTCGATGTTGCGTTCCCAGCCGAGTTCGGCGCCGGCGCCGAACTCGCCGCCGTGCAGCAATACCACTGGGTCGCCGTCGCCGGCCTCCAAGTAGCTGGTGGTCAGCCCATCGACCGATATGGTTTTGCGCTGCATCACTTGATCGCTATCGGGTTTACCGGTGAGCCCACTGCGCCAACGACTCTGAGCGGCGGGGCGACGAGCTGAAACTCGTAGACGCCGTCGGCGGCGCAGTCTTCGGCCAGCGCGGTGAGGTCCCAATATTCACCGAACATCAGCCCCATGTCGCGCAGGCAGAGCAGGTGCAGGGGGAAGGTGAGCCCGTCGACGCCCGAAACCAGGTCTTCGACCTGGAGGTTGTCGGCCGCGACGGCGGCGATCTCGTGGTCGTGCAGCCACTGGGCACATCGCCAGTCCAACCCGGAATAGCCTTCTGTCTTGTTGCCGGTCATGAGAAACCTTGTCCACCAGCCGGTCCGGATCAGCACGATGTCGCCCCGGCCGATCGTCACCCCCTGCGCGCGCACCACGTCGTCCAGCTCTTCCGGCGAGATGGGGTTTCCGGCCTCGAGGAAGACGTCCGCGTTTCGGTGACGAACCAGGTCCAGCAGCACGCCCCGTGACGTGATGCCCTTGCCGTCGACCTTGTCGATGCCGCAGCGGTAGGCCCCCATGCTGGTCACCGAATCCGCCGGGAAGCCGTTGTAGAGGTGGCCGTCGTAGTAGACGTGGGACAACGCGTCCCACTGGCTGGCGGCCTGCAACGGCATGATGATGATGTCGTCGTTGAAGCGGAACGGGTTGTCCGCGGTCATGTAGCCGCTCAGCTGTTGCGCCACGGGGTTACTCGGCCAGTCGGGCCCGTACTTGGCAAGGGTGTTCACGTCGCCGCCGTCTACGGTCATGACGTGAACGGGGTTGTGCCGGAACCCGAAGGCGCCCTGTGGACCGGATGCGCCGAAGTCCACGCCCAGCGGGAACACCTTTCCGTGCCGGACCAGGCTTGCGGCCTGGGCCACCTTTTCCGCGGTGATGAAGTTCAGTGTGCCCAGCTCGTCGGCATCTCCCCACCGCCCCCAGTTGCTGACATCGCGAGCGACCCGCCGAAAGTCAGTCATACCGGCCACGGTGCGTGTCCTTTCTCGAGTTCCCGCGCGATCGACGCACCCACATTGCCACCGTCGACCCACACCACCTGACCGGAAATGTAGCTGGCTGCACGGCTATTCAGGAAGAGCAGAACGGCGGCCTGTTCAGCCGGGCCGGAGACACGGCCCAGCGGTTTGGGTATGTCGTCGAGGAATTCCTGGCCGTATGCCGAGCGCAGCTGATCGAGGATCGGCGTCTCGGTGACGCCGGGACCGGTGCAGTTGATGCGGATTCCGCGCGCGCCCAAGGGCGTTGCGCTGCGCATGGTGTACAGGATGATCGCTTCCTTGGACAACTGATAGCCGTTGCCGAGCGCATCGGGATGCCCGGCGCACCAGTCGATCCCCTCCTGCATCGTCGCGGTGTGCAGCAGCGGCGCCACCTCTGTCAGGTGCTCCCGGTAGGCGGCCGCCGCGAGGGATGACACGCCGGC
>DASTKA010000011.1:0-2905 GCA_035716165.1 Mycobacterium sp.
AAGTTCCCCGACGAGGATTCGTACGAGCCGTACGTTTCGCCCAGTGGCGCAGTCGTTTCCATCAACGTTCGGTCGGCCATCCTGCACTTGCCCGCGTTCATGGGGTATTTCCTGGGCCACCTGCTGTTGTTGGACAAGCTCAGCGAGATCCCGCTCTACGAAATCGATTGGCAGAATTTGCGGCAGAGGGCACCGCTGGCATTTCCGTACGTGCTCTTCGCGCTCGTCCAGCATAACCTCAGCCTGATCTACGACAACGTCCCCAGGCGCGTATTCAACGAGAACGGACTGGATTTCGATAAGTGGTACCCGCTACCGCGCCGCCTGCCGGGCATGATGCGGTTCGTGCTCACGCACCGCCAAGAATGCGAACGGCAGCGCCGTGTGCTCGACACGGTCCGGGAGCGTTTCGACATCCGCTGTGGCCCGCTGGGGGAGGAATACGCGCCCAGCGCCACAACGTAACTGGGTGAAGGCTGTACGGTGACCCGGTGGCACAAAGGCGACTTGAAGTGGGCTGCGGTCCGCTACTTGTTGACGACGAGGGCAACTTCATCAAAGCGCACGCCGTCCCCTATGCGACAGCCGAGCGATTCAGTGCGCCGATCCCTGCTCCAAGGCACAGCGAGGTGCGCGATGCGACCAAGCGTGGCCCGGTGTGTCCACAGTTGCCGTCGCGCCTGGAATTCGTGACCGGTCCGGTGGTCGATGGGCTTGCCGTCAGCGAGCAATGCCAGGTTCTGAGCGTTACGGCGCCGCGCCACGCTCAGGGACTACCCGTGATGGTGTGGTTCCACGGCGGGGCATACGTGTCGGGTAGCGGAGAGGCACCCAAGTACGACCCTGACTCCCTGGTCACCGAAGGCCGCGTCGTTGTCGTCACCGTCAGCTACCGACTCGGCATCTTCGGGTACATCAACCCGCACGCGGACGGCGAACAGAACTTGGGGTTGCGGGATCAAATCCTGGCCCTGCGGTGGACCAAGCAGCACATCGCGGCGTTCGGCGGGGACCCATCGCGAGTGACGATCTTCGGTCAGTCGGCAGGCGGAGATTCGGTGCTGTCGCTGATCCTCAGTAAGGAGACAAGGGGTCTGTTCCACCGCGCCATCCTGCAAAGCGCCCCGCTCGGTTTGCGAAGCGGCAGGGAGGCGATGACAGCCGCCATGCGCGACGCGGTGGCCGACGCGCTTGGCGGTGTTGCTCCTGACGAGGCAAGCGTCGAGCAACTGCTCAACGCCCAAACCGCCGCCGTGACAACGGCACAGCGATTCGGCACGGTCGGCGGGTTTCCATTCGCACCCATCGCAGGCATGGACCCGCTGCCGGCCGCCCGCGACGAAAGCCAGCAGCTCACCGATGCGGCGTCGCGAGTCGAGATACTCGTCGGCTACACGCGCAACGATGCTGCCCCATTCGTCGCTATGGACTCGCGAGGGCAACGACTCCAACGTCTTGGCCCACCCGGCCGGGCCGTAACCCGACTGTTCGGCGACGTCATGACCAAGCGGATATTCGGCCGGCCCGCACTTGAACTTGCGAAATTCTGGACCTCGAATGGCGGTGCCGCCGCGACATTTCGCGTCGACTGGTCACCGCCGGGAGCACCGCTTCGCGCATGCCACTGCATCGAGCTGCCCCTCTTGTTCGGCTCGCCAGAGTGCTGGGCCGGCGCGCCGATGCTCGGCCCCGAACCCAACCCCATCGACACCGATTTGGCTCGCAGGACGCGGGGTTACTGGGCGGCCTTCGCGCACAACGGTACCGCCGCGCTAGGCAGCTCGTCGCTCCGACTTTGACATATCGCTCGTTACGATCCGCCGGTAACCTTCTCGGCCAGAGCCGCCAGCTTCGCATCGAGTCGTTCTGCGGCGCTGAGCAATTCGGGGTTGGGCTCGACGACCATCAGCGACGACGGCTTGACGTAGGTCAGGCTGCTGCCCGAACCCTCGTCGGCGATCAGCACCTCGACCGGGGCGAACAGGCCCGCGCTGACGTCGTGGCGCAGCATGGTGATGGCGATAAGCGGATTGCCCAGAATCACCCGTAACGCCTTGCGGGCGATGCCGGCCTTGGTGATCCAGGCGCCATGGTCGAACAGACCGAACAGCATGAAACCGCTTGGCCCGACGTAGTGTTCGACGCGCTCCTGGTAGGAACTCCAGTCGCCGCTGGACGTCGCGATGTCGTTGATCGGCACCGGCTGCTCGCCGATGTCGGCGAGCAACGCGGCACGTAGTTCGTCGTAGCTCTTGGCGCTGTCGTAGCGCACTCGAACACCGTCGAAGGATAGCTCGCGTGGGTCGGAGGTGGACATCATCGGCTACAGCTTCCCTTGCCGCTTGTCCTCGCCGATCTTGAGTATCGGCGTCCGATTCTCCGGTTGGATCCGCTCCCAAAGGCCGCCCGCACCCTGCTCCCGTGCGAGTTGATCTTGACGCCTGAACCACTCCTCGGCACTCCTGATCCGGTTCGGGTGGATCTCATCGAGCAGCGCGTAATCCCGTTTGACCACTCGGTATTTCCATAGGTTCCAGAAGCCGGTGAAGTTGTCGCGTACGTTCATGGTGCTCTTGTCTTTTCGGTCGGCGTTGTACCCCGCGGGCGCGTCGGCGATGGCGCTGAGTGGGCCATTTCGCCAGTACGTGTCCAGGTCGGTGTCGACGTACCGCGCCGGATGCAAGGTGACCTTCTCGAATGCCGTCGCCAGATCGGCGTAGGCGACATCGTCGACAGCGACCTCGAGGTCGAGGCCGTTCGCGCGCTCTGGATGATCGAAAAGCCAACGCACGTAATAACCGCAGTCCTCGAGCGACACGTGCGGCACCGCCCCGTCGCCGAGTGGAACACGCCACGTCAGGACGCCGTCCTCCACGGTGGGTGTCATCGGCGTACCCGGCGAGAT
>DASTKA010000012.1:0-7820 GCA_035716165.1 Mycobacterium sp.
CTCGACGACGGGCTGTTCCCGCGGCTCGGCATCGTCGACGGCGACGACGCGCTGGCCCGCTGTCCGATGACCGGGGAGCGCGACATCCGTTCCGAGGACCGGCAATTGCTGCTCGACGCGATCGGGGCGGCCACCGAGAAACTGGTGATCACCTACACCGGCGCCAACGAATATTCGGGGCAGCCGCGACCACCGGCGGTGCCGCTGGCCGAACTGCTGGACGCCCTCGACATGACCACTTCGGCCAAGGTGCGCAGCCGCATCGTCGTCGAGCATCCGTTGCAGCCGTTCGACATTCGCAATGTGATCCCCGGCAGGCTCATCCCGGACGTGCCGTTCAGTTTCGATCCCACGGTGCTGCGCGCGGCGCGCGCGGCCACCGGCGAACACAGCACGCGACCGAAGTTCATCTCGGCGCCGCTGCCGTCACCGCCGGCCGGCGACGTCATCCTCGCCGACCTGGTCGGCTTCTTCAAGGATCCGGTGAAGGGCTTCTTTCGCGCGCTGGAATTCACGCTGCCGTACGACATCGACGGCGTGCAAGACGCCATGCCGGTCGACATCGACGGCCTTCAGGAGTGGACGGTCGGCGACCGGATGCTGGGCGACATCCTGCGCGGGATGACTCCCGACGATGCGCGGCAGGCCGAGTGGCGCCGCGGCACGCTGCCTCCAGGTCAGCTGGGCTGGCGCAAGGTCACCGAGATTCGCGACCAGGCCGCCCTGTTGGCGCTCGAGGCGCAGCGCCACCGCCCCGCCGGCGCGGCCGCCTACGACGTCGACGTCGACCTGGGCGCCGGGCGGCGCCTCACCGGCACGGTGTCGCCGGTGTACGGCGACCGATTGGTGTCGGTGACGTACTCTCGGCTGGACGGCAAGCACCTGCTCGAATCGTGGATTCCGTTGCTGACGTTGATCTCTCATGATTCCGGCCTGGATTGGTCGGCGGTGTGCATCGGGCGTCCGAAGAGAGGCACCACCGTTCGGGTCGAAGGGCTGGGCCGGCCGGACCAGGACGCCGCCGAGTTGCTGCGTGACCTGGTCGCGATCTACGACGCGGGCCGCCGTGAACCGATCCCCCTGCCGCTGAAGACTTCCTACGCCTGGGCCACGGCGCGCTACGAGGGTGACGACCCGGAGCGCGCGGCGGGATACCGCTGGAAATCCGACCGATACCCCGGCGACGACGATGCGCCCGCCCACGTCCGGGCGTGGGGCAAGGGCGCTCCGCTCGATGCGCTGATGCAGCCCCTGCGGCCGGGTGAGGGGTGCGACGGCGAGGACAACCGGCTCGGCGCCTATGCGGCACGGGTCTGGCTGCCGATGCTGCGCGCCGAGAGGAAGCCGGTCTGATGGAAAGCTTCGACCTGTTGGGGGCGCTGCCGGCCGAGCGCTCCACCACCGTGCTGGAGGCCAGCGCGGGAACCGGCAAGACCTTCGCGTTGGCGGGTCTCGTCACGCGGTATGTCGCCGACGGCGCCGCGACGCTGGATCAGATGCTGCTCATCACGTTCGGCCGGGCCGCCAGCCAGGAGCTACGCGAACGCGTCCGGGGTCAAATCGTCGATGCGGTAAACGCTTTCGCCGACCCGTCGACCGTCGGCGACAACCAGGTGCTGGCGTACCTACTGGACGGCACCGACGATCAGCGCGCGGCGCGCCGGCGGCGTCTTCGCGATGCGCTGGCCGGCTTCGATGCCGCGACGATCGCCACCACCCACCAGTTCTGCCAGCTGGTGTTGCGCTCGCTCGGCGTCGCCGGCGACACCGCGGCGAGCGTGACGTTGCTCGACAGCCTCGACGACCTGGTGACCGAAATCGTCGACGATCTGTATCTGGCCCACTTCGGCCAGGAGCGCGACGATCCGGTGCTGCACTACCGCGAAGCGCTGCGCCTGGCGCGTGAAGTGGTCAAGAACCCGTCGACCCAGTTGCGGCCGCGCGACCCCGATCCCGACTCGCGGGCCGCCGTGAGCATCCGATTCGCCAATGACGTTCTGGCCGAGCTGGATACGCGCAAGCGCCGCCTGGGCGTCCTCGGCTATGACGACCTGCTGATCCGACTGGCCGACGCGCTGGCCACCGACGGCTCCCCCGCCCGGCTGCGCATGCATCAGCGCTGGCCCATCGTCATGGTCGACGAGTTCCAGGACACCGACCCGGTGCAATGGCAGGTGATCGACCGGGCGTTCAGTGGGCGCTCCACCGTCATTCTCATCGGCGATCCGAAGCAGGCCATCTACGCGTTTCGCGGCGGTGACATCGTGACCTATCTGCGGGCGGCCGAGACGGCGGGTGAGCGCAAGACGCTGGACACCAACTGGCGCAGCGACTCCGCGCTGCTGCAGCGGTTGCAGGTGGTGCTGCGCGGGGCCCAACTCGGTGACCCCGCGATCGTGGTGAACGACGTCGACGCGCATCACCGCGGCCATCGGCTCGCCGGTGCACCGCACAACGAGCCCTGTCGGTTGCGCGTGGTCGCGCGGAAGACGTTGGGGCGCCGCGGTATCCAGAACCTGCCGATCGACCAGGTGCGCGAGCACATCGGCGCCGATCTGGCGTCCGACATCCGCACGCTGCTGGCCGGCGGCGCCACGTTCGGCGGCCGGCCGCTGCAGGCCCGCGACATCGCCGTGATCGTGGAGAAGCACCGGGACGCGCATGCCTGCTTCAAGGCGCTCTGCGATGCGGGCGTCCCCGCCGTGTACACGGGAAACTCCGACGTGTTCACCTCCGAGGCCGCCGAGGATTGGCTGTGCCTGCTGGAGGCCTTCGATCAACCACACCGGCCCGGGATGGTGCGGGCGGCCGCGGCGACGATGTTCTTCGGGGAGACCGCCGAAACGCTCGCTGCGGGCGGCGACGCGCTCACCGATCGGATCGCGAAAACCCTGCGGGAGTGGGCCGGTCATGCCCGCGAACGTGGTGTCGCCGCCATCTTCGAGGCCGCCCAATTGCTGGGCATGGGCAATCGCGTGCTCGCCTGGCAGGGCGGTGAGCGGCACATGACCGACCTGGCGCATGTCACCCAGCTGTTGCAGGATGTCGCGCACCGCGAGCACTACAGCCTGCCCGCGCTGCGCGATTGGCTGCGCCGGCAGCGCGACGAGCGCAGCGGCGCACCGGAACGCAACCGCCGGCTCGACAGCGACGCCGCGGCCGTGCAGATCATGACCGTCTTCGTCAGCAAGGGCCTGCAATACCCGATCGTGTATCTGCCGTTCGCGTTCAACCGCAACACCCAGGACAGCGACGTGGTGCTGTTCCACGACGAGGACGGCACGCGTTGCCTGCACGTCGGCGGCAGGGACAGCCCGGACTTCAAAACCGTTGAGCGACTGGGGCGTAAAGAAGACGCCAGTGACGACAGCCGCCTGACCTACGTCGCGCTGACCAGGGCGCAGGCCCAGGTGGTGGCGTGGTGGTCACCGGCCTACTACGAACCCAACGGCGGCCTGTCGCGGCTGCTGCGCGGCCGCCGGCCCGGCGAGCCGGTGGTTCCGGACCGATGCGAACCCGCGAAGATCTCCGACGACGACGCCATGGCCCGGCTGCGCGAGTGGGAGGCGGCCGGCGGCCCGGTCATCGAGGAATCGCTGGTCGCGCCGGCTCCGTCGCTGCCGGTCGAGCCGGTGCCCCGGCGCCTGGAGAATCGCCACTTTCACCGCGGCATCGACACCGGCTGGCGGCGCACCTCCTATTCGGGCTTGATTCGGGCGGCGGCGGCGCAGCCCAGTGGGGTGGGCAGCGAACCCGAAATCGGCGAACTCGACGACGAAGTCGGTGACATCCCGTTGGTGTCCGAGGCGTCCGGGCCGGACGTGCCCTCGCCGATGGCCGATCTTCCCGCGGGCGCCACATTCGGCACGCTGGTGCATGCCGTGCTGGAGACGGCCGACCCGTTCGCCGCGGACTTGGCCGCCGAGCTCCAGACGCAGATCCGGGCGCACTCGACGTGGTGGCCCGTCGCCACGGCGCCCGAGGAGCTGGCCGCGGCGATGGTGCCGATGCACGACACGCCGCTGGGCCCGCTGCTGGACGGCATGACGCTGCGACAAATCGGATTGCCAGACCGGTTGCGCGAACTGGACTTCGAGCTCCCGCTGGCCGGCGGTGATCGTCGTGCGACGGCGGCGGAGGTTCGACTGGCGGATCTGGCGCCGCTGTTGCGCGAGCACCTACCGGCCGATGACGTGCTGGCATCGTATGCCGACCGGCTGGGCGAACGCGGCCTGGGTGATCAGCCGCTGCGCGGCTACCTCACCGGCTCGATCGACGCCGTGCTCCGCGTCCCGGACGGCACCGGGCACCGTTTCGTGGTGGTGGATTACAAGACCAACCGGCTCGGGGAACCGGAGCGACCGCTGACCGCCGCCGACTACGACCGGACACGGATGGCCGAAGCGATGTTGCACTCGGACTATCCGCTGCAGGCGCTGCTGTATTGCGCGGTGCTGCACCGCTTTCTGCGTTGGCGGTTGGCGGATTACGACCCGAGCCGGCATCTCGGTGGCGTCCTCTACCTGTTCCTGCGTGGCATGTGCGGCGCGGACACCCCGGTGCTCGACGGCCATCCGTCGGGCGTCTTCGGTTGGCGGCCGCCCTGGTCGCTGATCGCGGCCCTGTCGGACCTGCTCGACGCGCGGGAGGTGGCGGCGTGACGGTTGAAGCCATGTTCGCGACCGGATTACTGCGGACGTTCAGCGATGCCGGCGTTTTCGAGCCCGCCGACGTCCATGTGGCACAACGGCTTACGTCGCTCACCGGCGAACCCGACGAGCGGGTGGCGCTCGCGGTCGCGCTGGTGGTGCGCGCGCTGCGGGGCGGGTCGGTCTGCGTCGACCTGCGAGAGGTGGCCGCCCAGGTCGGTGGGGCCGACCTGCCCTGGCCCGGCGCCGACGACTGGATGGCGGCGGTGCGGGCCAGCGCATTGCTCCGGACGCCGCCAGTGCTGCGGCTGCTGGACGACCTGCTGTACTTCGACCGGTACTGGCTCGAGGAAGAACAGGTGTGCACCGACCTGCTCGCGCTTTCGGTGGCGCCGGCGGTCGTCGAATCATCCACCTACGAACGGCTTTTCCCGACCGGATATGACGAGCAGCGGGCCGCCGCCGAGATCGCGGTGTCGCAGGCGCTGACCGTGCTGACCGGCGGACCCGGCACCGGCAAGACCACCACGGTCGCCCGCCTGCTCGCCCTGCTGGTCGAACAGGCGGAGCGAGCCGGTCTGCCGCGACCACGCATCGCGCTGGCCGCACCGACCGGCAAGGCGGCCGCCCGGTTGGCCGAGGCGGTGGCCGCGGGAATCGAGGAACTCACCGCGGCGGACCGGGCGCGGCTGACCGGTCTTCCGGGAACCACGCTGCATCGGCTCCTGGGACCCCGGCCGGATACGTCGGTGCGGTTCAGGCACAATCGCGGAAATCGGCTTCCGCACGACGTCATCGTGGTCGACGAAACCTCGATGGTGTCGCTGACCATGATGGCCCGGCTGGTCGAGGCCGTCCGGCCGGACACCCGACTGATCCTGGTCGGTGACCCCGATCAGTTGGCGTCGGTGGAAGCGGGCGCGGTGCTGGCCGACCTCGTGGACGGATTGGCCGCTCGCGACGACGTCCGGGTCGCCGCCCTGCGCACCCCACACCGATTCGGCACATCCATCGGCGCCCTGGCCGAAGCGATCCGGGTCGGCGACGCGGACCGCGTCGTCGAGTTGTTGGCGGCCGGCGGTGAACACATCGAGTGGGTGGATTCCGAACGCCCGGCCGAACGGCTGCGTGAGGTACTCGTGGCGCACGCGCTGCGGCTGCGCGCGGCCGCGCTGCTCGGCGCGGCGGCCGAGGCGCTGGCCACGCTGGACGAACACCGGCTGCTGTGCGCCCACCGCGAGGGACCGTTCGGGGCGGCGCACTGGAACATGCTGGTGCAGAACTGGATTGCCGAAGCGACGGGCCAGCCCGCCTGGTCGCAGTGGTATGCGGGGCGTCCCCTGCTGGTGACGGCGAACGACTACGGGTTGCGTCTGTACAACGGCGACACCGGTGTGACGGTGGCGGGTGCGGACGGCCTGCGTGCCGTCATCGCCGGCGCGGCCGGACCGCTGGACTTCGCGACCAGCCGCCTCGGCGAGGTGGAGACCATGCACGCCATGACCATTCACAAGAGCCAGGGCAGCCAGGCCGACGAGGTGACGGTATTGATACCGCCGGAGGATTCGCGATTGCTGACGCGGGAATTGTTCTACACGGCGGTGACCCGGGCGAAGACCAAGGTGCGGGTGGTAGGCCCCGAGGCGTCGGTGCGCGCCGCGATCGACCGCCGGGCGCTGCGGGCCACCGGACTGCGGCAGCGGCTGCGTGCGCGCGCCGCCGCGAGGTGATGGCTCCCATGGACGACAACGACGCTCCCGCAACGGCATCGCGGCCCGGATCGCGACGGGCCCACATCGTGCGGCTGGCCGTGTTCGCCGGATTCCTCGCGGTGGTCTTTTATTTGGTGGCCGTGGCGCGGGTGATCAATATCGACGAGATCCGCGCCGTGGTGTCGGCCACCGGGCCGGCGGCGCCGCTGACCTACGTGGTGGTCTCGGCGGCGGCCGGTGCGTTGTTCGTGCCCGGCTCGATTCTGGCCGCGGGCAGCGGGTTGCTGTTCGGCCCGGTGCTGGGTGTGTTCGTGACGCTGGGCGCGACGGTGGGCACCGCGATCGTCGCGAGTTTCGTCGGCCGCCGGGCCGGCCGCGACAGTGCTCGTGCCCTGCTGGGCCCGGCCCGGGCCGATCGCATCGACGCCCTGATCGGGCGCGGCGGACTGTGGGCCGTCGTCGGCCAGCGATTCGTCCCCGGCATTTCGGATGCCATGGCCTCGTACGCCTTCGGGGCGTTCGGAGTTCCGTTGTGGCAGATGGCCGTTGGCGCGTTCATCGGGTCGGCTCCCCGCGCGTTCGCCTACACCGCGCTGGGCGCGTCGATCGGAAACCGGTCGTCGCCGTTGGCCTACGCGGCGATAGCAGTGTGGTGCGTGACCGCCGTCGTCGGCGCGTTCGCCGCGCACCGCGGCTACCGGAAATGGCGCCGGCACCCCAAAGACGACGGGGGCAACGGCTCGCCGGAGTCCGATCCGTAAAGCCGTAGCGAACCTCGGTCGCGGGCGGCCCGGTTTTGTCGGTGGTGGCTGCGATGATGAGGTCATGTCTTCGACCGCATCTGTTGGCGCCGTGGTGGTGAGCCCTGCCGAGCGTCTTGAGGTGTTGTTCGAGGAGTGGGCGGAGTTGAACGGTCAGCGCAACGCGATCGACGGGCGCATGGTGGAGATCGTGGCCGAGATCGAGCGCGACGGCTTGTGCGGCATCACCGGCGCGCGGTCGGTGCCGGCGTTGGTGGCCTGGAAGACCGGCTGCTCACCGGCGAACGCCCACACGATCGCCACGATCGCGGGCCGGCTCGAGGAGTTCCCCCTCTGCGCGGCGGGCATGCGGGAGGGCCGGCTGTCACTGGATCAGGTCGGGGTGATCGCGGCGCGCGCGGGTGAGGGTTCTGATGAGCATTACGCAGAGCTCGCCGCGGTCGCCACGGTGAACCAGCTGCGGACCGCGGTCAAGCTGGAACCGCGACCCGAACCCGATCCTCGACCCGAACCGCAGCCGTCGATCACCAAGACCTGCGATGAGGAGTTCGCCTGTTGGCGGATCAAGCTTCCGCTCCTGGATGCGGCGAAGTTCGACGCGGCGCTCGCGTCTCATCGTGATGCGCTGATCGCCGAGTGGAAACACGATCGCGACAACGACGAGCGGGTTTTAGATCAGCGGCCGCCCTTGCCGGGCA
>DASTKA010000013.1:0-6737 GCA_035716165.1 Mycobacterium sp.
AATCGCTCACACTGCGGCGATTATGTTTTGGTTACCTGCCGTTCGTGCGCGAGAATGCCGGGTGGCCACGAAGGGAGCCTCAATGGCTGAGCTCGGCAACCTGGCAGGCACGCACGGCGCGGAATGGATCGCCCGGCCGCCACACGAGGAATTGCAGCACAAGGTTCGTCCGCTGCTGCCCTCCGACGACCCGTTCTACCAGCCGCCCCTGGGCTTCCAGCACGCCGAGCCCGGCACCGTGCTGCGCTCGCGCGACGTCGAGCTGGCCTTCCTCGGCCTGATCCCGCAGCCCATCAAGGCCGTCCAGCTGCTCTACCGGACCATGGACATGAACGGCGAGCCGGAGGCCACCGCCACGACGGTGATCGTCCCCGCGGACCTGGCCCCGGGACGACCCTGCCCGCTGCTGTCATACCAGTGCGCGATCGACGCCGTCTCGTCGCGCTGTTTCCCGTCGTATGCGCTGCGGCGCAGGGCGAAGGCGCTGGGGGCGATCGGCCAGTTCGAGCTCTTCATGATCACCGCCGCCGTCGCCGAGGGGTGGGCCGTGTCGGTGCCCGACCACGAAGGCCTCCGCGGCCTGTGGGGGGCGCCGTACGAACCCGGTTACCGCGTCCTGGACGGCCTCCGGGCCGCGCTGAGCTCGGAGCGCCTCGGACTGTCCGCGGGGGCACCCATCGGGCTGTGGGGGTACTCCGGAGGCGGGCTGGCCAGCGCGTGGGCCGCCGAGATCTGCGCCGAATACGCGCCGGAACTGGAGATCGTCGGGGCGGTGCTGGGCTCCCCGGTCGGCGACCTGGGCAACACCTTCCGCCGGCTCAACGGCAGCTTCCTATCCGGGCTGCCCGCGCTGGTGGTGGCCGCGCTCGCGCACATCTACCCGGATCTTGACCGGGTGATCCGAGAGCACACCAACGAGGAGGGGCGCGCCCTGCTCGATTCGCTGGAGAAGATGACGACGGTGGGCGCCGTCGTGCGGATGGCCGGCAAGGACATGGGCGACTATCTCGACGAGCCGCTCGAGCAGATCCTGTCCACCCCGGAGGTCACGCACGTCTTCGAACACATCAAGCTGGGCGCCGCGGTTCCGACGCCGCCGGTACTGATCGTGCAGGCCGTGCACGACTACCTGATCGACGTCCACGACATCGACGTCCTCGCCGACGCGTATTCGGCCGGCGGGGCGCGGGTGACCTACCATCGCGACGCCTTCAACGAGCACATGATGCTGCATCCGCTGTCGGCGCCGATGGCGCTGCGGTGGCTGATGGATCGCTTTCACGGCCGCCCGCTGACCGAGCACCTGATCCGAACCACCTGGCCGACGATGTTCAACCCGATGACCTACGTCGGCATGGCCCGGCTGTTGAAGATCGCGGG
Source organism: Mycobacterium sp. (assembly GCA_035716165.1). Lineage (GTDB taxonomy): Bacteria > Actinomycetota > Actinomycetes > Mycobacteriales > Mycobacteriaceae > Mycobacterium. The sequence goes on from DASTKA010000013.1 coordinate 1,381, forward strand.
CCGGGTCGTCACGGGCCGAAAGATTCGGCGTCGTCCGCTATGACACGGGCGCTTCCGCGCCTCCCCCTCGCGCCGGCAGCGCATCCGAAGGCCGAGGCTGCGCCGGCAGCGCACCCAAGTCGTCCCGGGCGTCCGCGGCCACGCGCACGGCGTAGACCAGGGCCGCGATGCCGGCCGGCCACAACAGAGTCACCGCGATCTGCAGCGGACCGTCCGAGTAGAACACCGGCGGCGCCTGCGTGACGTACGCGACCGACGGGCTCTTCGTCAGCGGTACCGCGTCGAAATTCAGGGCGCCGTAGCGCAACCGCACCAGCCCGGCCCCCACCGCCGCGGCCGCGGCGGCGGCGGCCACCATGCCGGTCGACAGCGCGACGACCATCCCGGGTCCGCGGTACGCGCGCCACTGCCACACCCATACCGCGGCCACCACCGCCAGCACCGTCAACAGCCCCAGCATCAGGGTTGGCGCGACGAAGAAGTGCTCGGACTCGTTGCCCAGATAGTCATGAACCCGTTCGCCCGAGCGGGTGAGTGCCACCACGGCGCGAATCGGCGGGGCGATCCAGGCCCACAGCGCGCCGATCGCCAGTCCGGTTGCCGCCGACGCCAAGACCACGACCAGGAGCGCGCGCACCCGCGTCCGGCGGGAAACGGTGACGGGTGCCGAGGGATCCGGGGCATCCGCGTGGGTCTGCTCGGTCACCGCTGCGCCTCCAGATCGGCGGAATCGACCTCACCGTGCCTCGAACAGCGTGCCCGCCAGCCGTCGGGGCGAACCTGGACCACCATCCGTCGGCCGCAAGCCGCGCAAAACCGCGGAGGCTCGAGACCCAACTGGGCCGCTGTCGGCACTGAGGTGCCCCCTAATTCCCCGGTGTAGACGTTGTAGACGCCGGCACTGACTGCTGCTCCCAAGGCGCCCAAATCGCCAACCACAACTCTCCAACCCTAGCCGCGGTAGCCGGCCTACAGACTGGCGTTGAGCCCCTTGAGGGGCATCTGCAGATCGTCGAGCAATTCCAGGTCGGACTCCGCGGGACGGCCCAGCGTGGTCAGGTAGTTGCCGACGATCACAGCGTTGATGCCACCCAGGATGCCCTTCTTGGCGCCCAGGTCGCCCAGGGTGATCTCGCGGCCACCGGCAAACCGCAGCATGGTGCGCGGCAGCGCCAGGCGAAATGCGGCGACCGACTTCAGCGCTTCGCTCGCCGGCAGCACTTCCAGGTCGCCGAACGGGGTACCGGGTCGCGGGTTGAGGAAGTTCAGCGGCACCTCGTCGGGGCCGAGTTCGGCCAGTTCGGCGGCGAACTCCGCGCGCTGCTCGAGGGTCTCGCCCATGCCGAGGATGCCGCCGCAGCAGACCTCCATGCCGGCGTCGCGGACCATCGACAGCGTTTCCCAGCGCTCCTCCCAGCTGTGGGTGGTCACGACGTTGGTGAAGAACGACCGGGCGGTCTCCAGGTTGTGGTTGTAGCGGTGCACGCCCATCTCGGCGAGCTGCTCGACCTGTTCGGCGGTGAGCATGCCCAGCGAGCAGGCGATGTTGATCTCGACCTCGTTGCGGATCGCTTCGATGCCGGCCGCGACCTGGGCCAGCAGCCGCTCGTCCGGGCCGCGCACCGCGGCCACGATGCAGAATTCGGTGGCGCCGGACTTGGCGGTTTGCTTGGCGGCCTCGACCAGGCTGGGGATGTCCAGCCGGGCGCTGCGCACCGGCGACGCGAACAGCCCCGACTGCGAGCAGAAGTGGCAGTCCTCCGGGCAGCCCCCGGTCTTCAGGCTGATGATGCCCTCGACCTCGACCTCCGGGCCGCACCAGCGCATCCGTACCTCATGGGCCAGCGCCAGGAGCTCATCGAGCCGGTCGTCGGATAACTGCAGCACCCGCAGCACCTGGTCCCGGCTCAATCCCTGGCCGCCCTCCAGCACCTGCTGCCGCGCCACCGCCAAGATGTCGTCGTCGCTGCTTGTATCGGCCGCCGGTCGAGTCGCCGCTTGCGTCACCAGGTACTCCCCTGCCTCTTTTTCGTGTCCGCGCGCGGGGACACATCTGCCACTTGGTCGTGGCAGCCCGAATGAAAAGGTGTTCAAAGAAGGGTAACGGCAGGAGGACGCGACCAATCTATGGGTATACGACCGTGGTGACTCCGCACGTCGAAATCATGGCGCACCACTACCTCCTGCTGGCGGCGCCGGCGTTCCTGCCTGCGGTGATCGTCGTCGCGGTGATCTTGTACATCGCGCTGCGCGACCGTCGCGAGCGCCGCAACACCACCGGCGCCCCGACCGACGCCTCCCGTCCCGACACGCCCGACAAAAAGCGTGATTGACGAGCCCGGCATCGGGGCATTAAACAAACAATTGCGAACCTACTTGACGGTAATAAGCGGTTGACGGAATCGGATCCTCCGGGGCAGCCCGGCGCGGTTGGGAGGCACGACGATGCGGTCGAATGAATTGACGATTGTTGCCGAGGCACCGTCACGCGGTGCGGGGCTGGACCAGGTGATCGGGCTCTCGGTCGCCGCGCTGGTGATCACGCTGCTGATGCTGTGGGTGGGCTACGCCCATCGCACCCGTCGCATCACGTGGTTGACCCGCATCGCCGACAAGCTCGGCGAGAAGTTCCACCGGCCGAATTGGGTAGCCCTGCCGGTGCTGGTGTTCACCACCTCGATCATCTGCGCGCTGTTCGGTTTCATCTGGGATGTCAGCTGGCACATCGGCAACGGCCGCGACCCGGGGCCGTTGGCCAACCCGGCGCACTACTTCATCATCATCGGATTGTTCGGAATCTTCGTGGGCGGAATGACGGCCGTCGTGCTGCCGTATGACAAGCCCGGCCCGGCGGCGGTGCGCATCACGCAGAACTGGCACGCACCGGTCGGCGGTGTGCTGATGGCCGGCTGCGGCCTGTACGCCATGATCGGTTTCCCGCTCGACGACATCTGGCACCGCATCTTCGGCCAGGATGTAACCCTTTGGGGCCCAACGCATTTGATGATGATCGGTGGCGCCTGCTTTTCGCTGTTCGCGGTGCTGATGCTGGAGCGCGAAGGTGAGGCCGAGGAAGGCGAAGACGTTTACCACGGCGTCTTCATCACCTTCCTGCGCTACCTGTCCTTCGGCGGGTTGTTCATCGGCCTGTCGGTCTATCAGATCGAATTCGATTTCGGCGTCCCGCAATTCCGGCTGGTATTCCAACCCATGCTGATCGCCGGCGCGGCGGCCCTGGCGGCGGTCGCCGCCCGCATCACCATGGGGCGGGGCGGGGCCATGATCTCGGCCCTCTTCGCCATCGCGCTGCGTGGCGGGGTCGCCCTGTTGGTCGGGCCGATACTGGGCGCTCCCATCAACTGGTTCCCGCTCTATCTCGGCCCCGCGCTGGCCGTTGAGTTGATCGCGCTGACTCCGCTTGTCAAGCGCCCCGTCGTGTTCGGCGCCGTCGCCGGGCTCGGCGTCGGCACCGTGGGACTGTGGCTGGAGTCGCTGTGGATCGGCGCGGTGTACCACTATCCGTGGCCGGTCAGCATATGGGGTGAGGCCCTGGCGATGGCGGTGCCGGTCGCGGTCCTGATGGGTATGTGCGGCGCCATGTTCGGCATGGTGCTCACCGGACAGCGCCTCCCTGGGCGCGCCATCGGCATCTCGGTAATCGTGGTGACGGTTCTGGTGATCGGCGGCGCGGTGGCCAACGGACTGCATATCCTCGTGCCGAGCAAGAACAACGCCACCGTCACTCTGACCGATCTGCCCAGCCCACCGGGCCAGCGCATGGTGTCGGCCGACGTCCAGCTGCTACCCGCCGACATGGTCAGCGACCATCCGGACTGGCTGACGATCCTGTCCTGGCAGGGGCGCATGAACAACGACCGCGGCCTGGTCATCGACCGGCTCGAAAAGGTCGGGCCGGGGCACTACCGCTCCACCCAGCCGGTTCCGGTGTGGGGAGAATGGAAGACCCTGCTCCGGGTCCAGGACGGCCGCACGATGACGGCCGTGCCGATCTGGGAACCGGCGGACGCCGCCATTCCGGCCCCCGAGGTGCCCGCGCTGGCATCGAGCACGCGGCCGTTTGTCCTGGAAGTCACGATTCTGCAGCGCGAACGCGACCAAAGCGCGCCGGCCTGGTTGTTCACCGCGGGCGGGATCGTGGTGCTGTTCCTGACGCTGATGGTGATCGCCGGCTTGACCTGGGGGGCCGGCCGGCTCAACAACTCCATCGCCGAGCCGGAACCGGTGGAAGACAGGCGACCGATTCCCCGGGCGGCGTAGGGCGATGTCACTTCGCGGCACTCTCATCGCGGCTTGGGCGGCGGCACTGGTCTGCGGCCTGGTCGCCTGCGGCGGCTCCGGCAATAAGCCGGCGGCGGCACCGCTGACGGTCGACGTGACCATCGCCAACGGGCAGGTCACTCCCACCAACGCCACGCTGCAGGCCAAGGTGCATCAGCAGATCACCCTGCGCGTGACCAGCGACGCCACCGACGAGCTGCACGTGCATTCGACGCCCGACCACAAGTTCCAGGTCGCGGCAGCGCCCAACCAGACGTTCCAGTTCGCCGTCGACGTTCCCGGCAACGTCGCGGTGGAGCTGCACCATCTGGACCGCACTGTCGCGACCATCCAAGTGCAACCGTGAGCTCTGCCGCCGCGGCGGTGGTGCTCGCGCACGGCCTCGGTGGTTCGGGTGACCTCCCGGTGCCGTACGCCTACGCGATGGTCGGGGCGGCATGGGCGTTGACGTTCACCTTCGCGCTGGTGGCGTTCGCGTGGCGCCGGCCACGGTTCGATCCGCTCAAGCCGGGCCGGCCCTTGCCGAGGGCGCTGACGACGTTCGTCGACTCCCGGGTGACCCGGTGGGTGGCGGCCGCGCTGGCCCTGGTGTTCGCGGCGTGGGCGGTGGCCGCCGGGGTGTGGGGTCCCGACGCGGACTCCAACGCGCTGCTGGGCGCGTTCTACGTGCTGCTGTGGGTCGGGTTGGTGGCGCTGTCGCTGGCCTTCGGGCCGGTGTGGCGGGTGATCTCGCCGATGCGCACGGTGTATCTGCTGCTGCGGCGGATCACCCCGGAGCGGCTTGGCCGACCGCGACTGTCGTACCCCGAGGGCTGGGGGTATCGGCCCGCGGCGTTCGGGCTGTTCGCCTTCGTCTGGATGGAGCTGGCCAGCCCGAACTCGGCGTCACTGGTCTGGGTCAGGACGTGGATCGCCGTCTACGCCGTGCTGATGCTGGTCGGCGCGTGGCTGTGTGGGCAGCGCTGGCTGGCCCGCGCCGACCCGTTCGGTGTGTACAGCGTGGCCGTCTCCCGGCTCTCGCCGTTTCGCCGCAATCCGGAGACCGGCGCGATCGTCGT
>DASTKA010000014.1:0-3102 GCA_035716165.1 Mycobacterium sp.
GAATGCCACTGCGACCAGACCTGATGCGCCAGCTCCACCTCGCCGTTCATCGCCTTCAGCAGCTCAATGACGTTGCTGTGGGCGATGGCCACTCCCTTGGGACGGCCTGTCGTGCCGGAGGTGTAGATCAGGTAGGCGATGTCCTCGGGGGCCGGGGCGGGTAGCGGCGTGCTGGGCTGGCGGTCGACGGCAGGGTCTTCGATGTCGATTACCAGCAGGTCGTGTCCGGCCAGCCGCGGCAGCAACGCCTCGGTGGTGATTGCGGCGATCGGCCTGGCGTCGCCGAGCAGAAACTCGATCCGCACCTCCGGCACCACCGGGTCGATCGGCAGATAGGCCGCGCCGGTTTTCAGCACCGCCAGAATCGACACGATGGCTTCGGCCGACCGGGGAAACAGCAACGCCACCCGCTGTCCGGGACCCACACCACGCCCGGCCAGCTGGTGGGCCAGCCGGTTCGAGGCCTCATCGAGTTCGCGGTAGGTCATCGAGCGACCTTGGAAGGTCAGCGCCACCGCCTCGGGGGCCCGTGCCGCCTGCTCGGCGAACACCGCTGGAATCGACGCCGACGCGGTCGCGGGCCCGGCCAGCGCCGCCCGGTTGGCCCAGCTATCCAACCGGGCATACTCACCGGCGTCCAGGACATCCACCGAGGACACCCGGCGCGACGGGTCCGCGGTGATCGCGACCAGCACCCGCTGCAACCGCTCAACCAGGATTTCGATGCTCGCCGCATCGAAGACGTCGGTGCGATATTCCACGGTGCCGGCGATGCCGGCGGGCTTACCGGCCTCGGTCCAGCGTTCGGCCAGCGTGAAGGTCAGGTCCATGCGGGCGGTGTGGGTGTCCGCGCGCAACGGGGTGACCCGTAGCTCGTCCAACGTGATCCCGGCGGTGGGATCGCCGCCCTGCCAGTTCTGCCAGGCCAGCATCACCTGGACCAGGGGGTGATGGGCCAACGACCGGGTCGGGTTGACCCGCTCCACCAGCACTTCGAAGGGCACGTCTTGGTGCTCATAGGCCGCCAGGCTGCGCTGGCGCACTTGCGCCAGCACGTCGGCGACGGTCGGATCCCCCGACACGTCCACGCGCAGCACCAAGGTGTTGACGAAGAAACCAACCAACTCGTCGAGCACTGGGTCGCGCCGCCCGCCGATCGGGAAGCCCACGGCCACATCGACGCTGGGGCTCAGCTTCGCCAACAACACCGTCAAGGCGGCCTGCATCACCATGAAGCTGGTCGCGTTGTGGTCCGCGGCCACCTGGCGCACCCGGTCCTGCAACTCGGACGGCCAGTCCACGGCCACGGTGTCACCGCGGTAGTCCGCCGCCGGCGGGTAAGGCCGGTCCGTGGGCAGCGCCAGCCGCTCGGGCAGCCCCGCGAGCGCCTCTTCCCAGTAGGCCAACTGTTTACCGATGCGGCTCTCGGTGTCGTCGAGCTCTCCGAAATGGGCACGTTGCCACAGCGTGTAATCGACGTACTGCACCGCCAACGGCGTCCAGCCCGGCGGCTGCCCCGCACGCCGGCTGGCATAGGCCATCGCCAAATCCCGAACCAGGGGCGTCACCGACAACCCGTCGGCGGCAATGTGGTGTACGACGGCCACCAGCACGTGCTCGTCGTCCGCGAGCCGGAAAAGCTTTGCCCGCAAGGGGATTTCGTTCGCCAGATCGAACGCGTACTGCGCAGTGGTCTCGATGGCCTCTTCGACACGGCCTGCCGACCAGCCAGCGGCATCGACGACCTGCCAACCGAAATCGGCTCTGTCGATACCGATTACGACCTGCTGAGGGGTTCCCTGCGGAGCGACGAAGACCGTCCGCAGGCTTTCGTGCCGGCTCACCACATCGACCATGGCGGCACGCAACGCGTCGGCATCCAGGTCCCCGCTCAGCCGCAACGCCACCGCCAGGTTGTAGACCGGTGAGGGCCCATGCAACTGGTCCAAGAACCACAACCGGTTCTGGGTGAACGACAACGGAATCACCGCCGGCCGCTCACCGGCGACCAACGCCTCAAGGTCACTCTCGCCCGCACCGACACGGGGTGCCAACTGGGCCACCGTGGGAGCCTCGAACAGAATGCGCACCGCCAGGCCGGCGTTCAATGATTTGTTGGCCGCGGCGATGACCCGCATCGCCGACAACGAGTCCCCACCCAGGTCGAAGAAGGAGTCGTCGACGCCGACGCGCTCGAGCCCGAGAACCTGGGCGTAGATGCCGGCGAGGATCTCCTCGACGGCGCCGGACGGGGCGCGGTAAGAGGCGCCATCCTGGTATTCCGGCGCCGGCAGGGCGCGAGTGTCGAGTTTGCCGTTCGGTGTCAGCGGCAGCGCGTCCACTGCGACGATCGCGGCCGGGACCATATACGGCGGCAGCCGGTCGGCCAGCTGCGCGTGCAGCGTGGCCGGGTCGGCGGTCCCGGTGACATAGGCCACCAGGCGCTTGCCGCCGGGGCGGTCTTCCCGCGCGATCACGGCCGCCTCGTCCACCCCGTCGAGCCCCGCCACCGCCGCGCGCACGTCGCCCAGCTCGATGCGGTACCCGCGGATCTTGACCTGCTCGTCAGCGCGTCCGAAATACTGCAGTTGGCCGTCGGGGCCCCATCGCACCAGATCCCCGGTGCGATACATCCGCTGCCCGGGCCCCCCGAACGGACACGCCACGAACCGCGACGCGGTCAATCCGCCGCGGCGCAAATACCCGTAGCTCACTCCCCGACCGGCCGCATACAGCTCGCCCACCACCTGCGGCGGTACCGGCCGCAGCCGCTTGTCGAGCACGAACAGCGCCGCCCCCGGCACGGGCGAGCCGATGGGCACCATCGCCGACCCCGCGGTCAGTGGAGCGCTGAACGTCACGACCATCGTCGTCTCGGTCGGGCCGTAGGCGTTGCGCATCACCCGCCCGGGCGCCCACCGATCCACCACCTCGGCCGGACAAGCTTCACCGGCGACGATCAACCGCATCTGGCCCAAGCCGTCGGGCGACAACGTGGCAACCGCGGAGGGGGTCCAGGTGAGCAGGTTGACCCGTTCGCTGACCAGCAGGGCGTGCAGGTCATCAGTCGAGGCGGCCACCGATTCGGGCACCACCACAACG
>DASTKA010000015.1:0-5357 GCA_035716165.1 Mycobacterium sp.
GCTGCTTTGCGTTCTGCGATTCCGGAGCCTTCACTTCTGTCGTTCTTGGTGGAGTCACCGCGCCAGCGACCACAGGTCCGCGCGTTCGTCGGTCAGCGCGCGCGGGTCGGGGTGGGAACGGCGGGCCACCAGGTGCGCGCAGGCCGCCATCTCGGAGTCACGCTCCCATTCAGGATCGCCTCCGCGGTCGAAGCCGATGGCAGCCCGGACGATCCCGTCGAGCAGGTAGAACCCAACAAGCTTCGCTCCCCGGAGGTTGCCGCGGACGGCGAAGTCGTCCCAGTTCGCGGCGTGGCCGACGTACTGGACCGTGTGCCCGTACTGGTCGGACCAGAAGTTGTGGATGTAGTCGAAGGGGGCAGCCGAGCCCAGCATCGACCGCGCCGCTGCCTCTCCATGGTGGGCGGCGCTGTTGTAATGCTCGACTCGGATGCGGCCGAAAATCGGGTGGAGGTGGTTGGCGACGTCGCCAGCCCCGTAGACGTCAGCCGCGCTGGTGCGGCATCGTTCGTCGACGAGAATCCCGTTGTCCTGGTCGATGGATGAGCCCGCGACGGCGGACACCTCAGGATCGATCCCCACGCCGACGACGGCGAAGTCGCACGCCACCCGTTCCCCGTCGTTCAGCACGACCGCCTCCAGCCGCTCGGCGCCTTCGAACGCGGTGACCTGAGCTCCGGCGAGCAGCGTGACGCCGTTGGAGCTGTGAATCGCACCGATCAGGGCGCCGATCTGGTCCCCCAGGATCCGTTCCAACGGGTTCCTGCCCGGAAAGACCGCGGTGACGTGAACTCCGAGCTGGGCGAGGGAGGCCGCTACCTCGCAACCGACGAATCCCATGCCCACCACGGTCGCGCGCCGTCCAGCCGCAGCCTCGCGCTTGATGGCGTCGCATTCGGCCACGGTGCGGAGGTAGTAGATGCCGGGCAACTCGGCCCCGGGAAGCCGCAGTCGCCGATTGCGTCCTCCCGTCGCCAACAGCAGCTTTTGGTATTCCAGTTCCCGGCCCGACTCGAGGGCCAGCGTGTGCGCTGCCGGATCGAGCGCGACCACGGATTCGGCTCGGAGATCGACGTCGTGGGCTTCGTACCAATCGGCGGGCTTGATGTACCAGCCATCGAGATCCTCTTCGGATCGCAAATAGGTCTTGGACAGCGGGGGACGGCCAAAGGGGATGCCCGGTTCCCGGCTGATCAGCACGACCGGCCCCTCGAACCCCTCGTCACGCAAGGTTGCGGCGGCAGTGCCCCCGGTCTTGCCACCACCGACGATCACCATCGGTTTCGTGCCGGTTGCCGCAGCCATGCGCTCCCTCAACCCCCTTCGCCTTGATCGCGAAGACAGCCCGGTTCGCCCCGGTGACGGTCACCTCGTTGCCTCAGCTCACAAGGCAGGTGCCGGTGTGAACTCGGACGGCAGCGGGGTTCCGGTCTGGTTCGAATCGATTTCGACGATCTCTCCCCGCAAGGGCGCGAGTACGTCCAAGAGCTCGTCCTGCTCGGCCTTTCCGACCTTGAAGTCGTTGAGTACCACGACGACGTCGTCAACGAAGGCTTCGAACTCGCCGTTCGTCACCCCCATCTTCTGATGCGCCTCGGTCATGTTCTGCCCGGTGTATTTGCACGGCCCCCCGGTCGCCTCACAGATCTGATCGACGAACTCCTTGATCAGTCGGTCCATGTCGGTCCTGGCGAACTTCTGGCTAATGCGGTCGTCGTTCATTTGGCGATCCGCAACGGCGCGGACCACCGCCGTGATGGCATCGAGCCCGCCGAGTCGGTCAGACAGAGAACGTATCGCCGTTCCTAACCCGTGTGCAGTCGCTTCCCCGATGTGTGGCCGACGCGCTGGGGCCCGCGGGCCTTCGCGAATCACTCACGAGGGACGTCTACCGCTGCTGGACGTCGGGCTAAGCGGGCAGTCGACCGCCCGGCTCGAATGTGGAGGACTTCATCGACTTCCTCGTCGCCGAGGGGATGGTCACGTCAGCGGCCCGGCTGGCGAAGAACGTTCGCGACACATGGGGCGCGGTGGGAGGAACTGCAGGTCCGCGCAACCGTCCGGCGAGCGCCGGCGCCCGCGTTTCGACAGCTTCGCAGCATGGGCTACCAGGTTCGGAAGCGCGGTCCCTGATGGGTCTCACAGGCCGCGGCCAGGCCGCTAGAGGCCGCGAGAGGCCGCGAAACCGGGGGAGATGCCGAGAAGCGACGGGAGACCAAAGCCGCAGGTGTGACGGCACATCTCGCCGTCACCGCAGGTCCCAGAATCGGCCCGCGTTACCTTCACACGGCAGAGGTCACTGGTTCGAAACCAGTATCACCCACGTATTTGGGCAGGTCCGAGGCCTTTCGGGCGTCATCGATCGCGGTGACGGTCGCACCCATCCCGCGTATATCGTGCGGACGCCCGCGATCCGTACGCGCGCGTGGGTCTTCGAGGAGCGCGTCGACGCGTTCGTCGGTGCCCGGGAACAAGTGCCCGTAGATCGAGACGTCGTCGTCACCCTCGTGTGCCGCAGCTTCGCTGAGACTTCGAGCGGGTTCGCGCCTTCGTGGATGAGCCACGATGCGCACGCTTGCCGCAGGTGATGGAACGTCGCGGCCTCCGGATCGGCCCGGATGCTTCCTGATGCTCGGGCACGGGCTTCATCCCTTCCGGGTGCGCTTCCGCTTCGACCATCCACGGCGATCGCATCGCCGCAAGCAGTCACTGTGACCATTACGCCCCGGTACACAAACTTTCGGACAGGCCCTCAGGCACTCGTTGTTGATGGTTGGTCAGTGTGCGAGTGCGGTGAAGCCGCCGACGATGGCGCCGTAGGCGATGTGTGCGAGGAGCGTGATGATGGGCGTGGCTTGTCCGTAGTTGCGGATGAGGAAGCCGGGTGGTTCGAGTAGGGGTGTGCTGTCGGCGGCGGTGAATGTCGTGCCCATGCGCGGGTGGACGGTGGGGAGCAGGACATTGACGAGGGCGGTGCATGCGAAGAGGCCGTGCAGGAGGCCGAAGAGTGCGCCGATGAGCCAGCCGTCGTGGTTGATGGCGCGGAACAGCGCGTAGTAGCCGAGTGAGAATAGGAGCCCAAAGCCGAAGTGCGCGAGGTAGCCGAGCGCTTTGGCGCGTCGTCGGTCGGTGGTGATGGCCGTGCCGAGCAGGAATGGCAGGTCCATGCGCGTGAGGCGCAGTTCGCTGGCGGCGCGCATGGCGGTCGTGAATACGAGTGTGCCAACGAACCCGCCGGCGAGCGCGCCCCAGATGCTCATCGGTTTCGGTTTTGGCGCAGCGCAGCTGCGGCGTTGATGAGCGCGAGGTGTGTGAGTCCCTGGGGAAAGTTGCCGAGGAACTCGCCACTCGTGGGGTTGATTTCTTCTCCGTAGAGACCTACGTCGTTGGCGAGGGCGACGAGTTCTTGCATGAGTGCGGTGGCGTCTGAATGTTGTCCGAGCAGAGCGAGAGCTTCGACAAGCCAGAATGAACAGGCAAGGAATGCGCCTTCGTTGCCGCCGAGGCCGTCGTCGCCGACGTACCGGTGCACGAACGGGCCGTGGGTGAGTTCGTTGCGGATGGCGTCGACAGTCGCGTCGAGGCGTCCCTCGTGAGAGCCGCGGTATGCGAAGAGCACGCCGAGGAGCAGGCTTGCGTCGAGATCATCGCTGCCGGCGGACCGCGTGTAGCTGTTGAGCGTTCGCGACCAACAGAATCGGTCGATGAACGTGGCGATGTCGTCCATGGCGTCACACCATCGTGAGATGTCGCCGGCAGGGATGTGTCCGTCGTGCGCAAGTCGGCTGGCGCGGTCGAGCGCAACCCAACACATCATTTTCGATTGCGTGAAGTGTTGCGGTTCGCTTCGGACTTCCCACAAGCCGGCATCGGGCCTGTTCCAGGTGTCGCTCACGAACGTGGCGGTATGCGCGAGCCGGCGACCGATGTCGGAATCGATGGCGCGACCAGAGTTGGCATAGAGCCACGCCGCGTGCATGACGTCGCCGTAAACGTCGAGCTGTAGCTGGTCCACCGCGCCGTTACCCACACGGACGGGTCGCGAGCCGCGGTAGCCGGCGAATGACGTGATCTCGCGCTCGGATGCGGATGCGTCGCCGTTGAGACGGTAGAGCACACCCAGCTTCGGGTGTGTGAGCTGCGAGGCGTGCATCAGCCACCAAAAGAACGCTTCGGCTTCCGGCGCGCAGCCGACCTGCAAAAGCGCGTTCATAATGAACGCGGCATCACGCAACCAGCAGAAGCGATAATCCCAGTTTCGTTCGCCGCCGAGCTCTTCGGGCAAAGACGTCGTCGCCGCAGCCGCGATCGCACCCGACGGCGCAAAGACCAACAGCTTCAGCGCCAGCGCGCTCCGCAATACGACCTCGGCCCATGGGCCCTCGTATCGACGTTCCGCCGTCCATCCTCGCCAGAACGCAGCCGTGTGTTCGAGCCGGCGTTCAGCATCGTGCCGCGCCGGGATAACGACCGGCTCCTGGTGACCTGCGCTCAAGGCGAACGTCGCACGGGACCCGGGCCGCGTTGTAAAGAAGCCAGCCAGTCTTCGCTCGATGACTGTGACAGTGCCCGCCTCCCACACAGACAACGCGAGCCCGTCGCTCCCGGCATCGAACAGTGCAACGCTGTCACGGGACCGGACCCGCGGTTCGCTCGTTCCAAACTCGAAACCCGCACTCATCGACCAACAGATCGGGACCCCACCACTCACCCCCTCGACAATCCGCACAAGTTCGCGCAGCGGGAACAAGCCGCCGTCAGGGATCGCGAGGGCGTCCTTCACACAAACCGTACCGCGGTCGGTCCAGAACGTCGTCTCGAGGACGTTCGTCTCCGGAAGGTAGCGACGTGTCGTCGAAAACGGAATGCCCGGTGCGACGACAAAGCGCCCTCCATAATCCGAATCCAAGAGGGCCCCGAAGACCGGTGACGAATCCATATCCGGCAAACACAGCCAGTCAATCGCACCGTCCGACGCAATCAACCCGACGGTTCGCCCATCGCCAATAGCGGCGTAGTCAGCTATCGGCGCGTAACCATTAACGCGGCTCAACGGCGCTATCCGCTCGCAACGCCGCCCCGACTACCTTCGATCTCACAGCTCTCGTGCAAGAACGAGGCACGGCGTTATCCCCGTCCGAACCACGTTCGCTCTGCGAAGCGTCATCCCGAACCACGAGGCGACGGTGATGATTCCAGTGATGCGAGCCGAGTGCTAGTGAGACGTCCAGGCTTCCCACCCGCACAGATTGCCCCATTGGCTTCACGCTTGCGAATGCATAGCGGCAGATATGGTGCGAGCGCGTGTCGCCGCTTTGAGCGGAGACTGATCGTGGCGTTGGTGATGGTGGCGGACG
>DASTKA010000016.1:0-3850 GCA_035716165.1 Mycobacterium sp.
CACGCCGGTCGACAGATGCATCCAGTCGCTGCCGATGCAGCACATCCAACCCTGCTTCACCGCGACCGGCTCGGCGTACAGACCGTCCGGGATGCCGAAGCGTTGCGGGTAGCCGTCCAGGCCGTTGGGGGTGGACTGGGCCAGGTCGTTGACGATGATCTTGGCGTCGTCGGCGGGCAGGCCTCCGGATCCGTCGAGCAGCATCTCGTAGTAGCGGATCAGGTCGGTCACCGAGCTCATCGTGTTCCACCACCGCCCGTCGCTGGGCGGGGTGGTGGAGGCCAGGCCGTAACGGGCCGCCACCTCGGTGATGATGGCGGCCCCGCCACCCTGACCCCAGAACCTCTCGGCCGCGCCGTCGTCGGATGACTGCAGCATGATGTCCAGGGCCTGGCGGTCGTCGGTGCTCAGCGGCGTCTTGCTCTCGGATTCGTGCAGCAGCAGATCGTCGGCGATGAACAGCTTCGCCACCGACGCGGTGCCGATGACCTGGCTGTTGCCGTTGGCGACCAGCTGATGGGTGCCGCGGTCGAGGATGGCCACCGACAGGGCGGCCCCGCTGCCGGCGGCCTCGTCGGCGGCCTGCTGGACGCGGGCCTGCAGCTGGCCGAAGGCCGGGTTCGGCAGCGCCTCGGGTGGCTGCGGCGGGGCGGCCGCCTTCAGCATCAGCGTGGCGGACTGCGGGGGAGCCGAGGTGGGTGGCGCCGACATCACCCGAACGGGCGCGGTGACCGGCAGGTTGTACACCTTCGCCTGGACCAGCGCCTCGGAGCCGGCGGCAACCACCAACGTCACCGCCGCGGTGGCGGTGAACAACGTCAGCGGACGCACCCGCATTCGTCTCCTCCGGCGTGACTCCGACACAAAACATCGGGCCGCCTCGCGCCACCTGCACCGGCCATCACGCAATGATGCGGGTAGCGCGTTCTGACCCCAGTAATATGTACCATTCACCAGCGAATTTGGCGCGTTGTGAACCGCCGACTCGCTGTGATTTCCGCGGCAAGCGCCCTGTCTGGCACAATTGACCAGTTGTCTCCAGCGGTTGCAGGCCGGTCGAGCCGTTTCCCGCCTGCTGCGAGATACGCCAGAAAGCCCGAAACCATCGGCTTGGCGACGCCTCACACCTGCGTGTGGGTTGCTGCCGTCAGCCGCGACCTCAAGGAAGTGTCTCGCACATGAACCGGCTGGACTTCGTCGATCAGGCGTCGCTGCGCGACGACATCCCGGTTTTCGGCCCGGGCGACACCATCAACGTGCACGTGAAGGTCATCGAGGGCGCCAAGGAGCGTATCCAGGTGTTCAAGGGCGTGGTGATTCGCCGTCAGGGCGGTGGCATCCGCGAGACCTTCACCGTCCGCAAGGAAAGCTACGGCGTCGGCGTCGAGCGGACCTTCCCGGTGCACTCGCCCAACATCGACCACATCCAGGTGGTGACCCGCGGTGACGTCCGCCGCGCGAAGCTGTACTACCTGCGTGAACTGCGCGGCAAGAAGGCCAAGATCAAGGAGAAGCGCTGAGCCGGGACGCCTTGGCGGCGCGGCTGATTCGTCCCGACTTTTCCGGGTGCGGATCGCTCGCCGGTTTAGGGCCCCAACGTGCGCTGGCTACGCTGATCTCGTGACCGATACCGCGGATTCATCGAAGCCCGAGTCCCACGCCGGCGAGTCAGATCCGAAGGTCTCTACCCGCAACCCGGAGACGCACCCCGACGACGCCGCGACGACGGCCGGATCGATTCCCGAACCGGGGCCGGTGGCCGAGCCGCCCGACCAGGGCGATCCGGACAACCCCAAGCGTTCGACGTTGCGGGAATTCGCGATCCTGGCGGTGATCGCCATCGTCCTCTACTACGTGATGTTGACGTTCGTGGCGCGGCCCTACTTGATCCCGTCGGAATCCATGGAGCCCACGCTGCACGGGTGCACGGGCTGCGTCGGTGACCGGATCATGGTCGACAAGGTCAGCTACCGCTTCAGCCCGCCGCGCCCCGGCGACGTCATCGTCTTCAAGGGCCCACCGCCGTGGAACCTCGGTTATAAGTCGATCCGGTCCCACAACGCAGTGCTGCGCTGGGCACAGAACGCGCTGTCCTTCGTCGGCTTCGTGCCGCCCGACGAGAACGACCTGGTCAAGCGGGTCATAGCGGTCGGTGGACAAACGGTGCAATGCCGGGCCGAGACGGGGTTGACGGTCGACGGCAAGCCGCTCAAGGAGCCATACCTGGATCGCAACACCATGGCCGCCGATCCGACGGTCTACCCGTGCCTGGGCAGCGAGTTCGGGCCGGTCGCCGTCCCGGCGGGACGGCTGTGGGTGATGGGCGACAACCGGACACACTCGGCGGATTCTCGGGCCCACTGCACCAGCGTGCCGGCCGAAGCCCTCAAGGGCGTGCTGTGCACCGGTGACCCCACCTCGGGAACCGTGCCGGTGTCCAACGTGATCGGAAAAGCCAGGTTCATCGTGTGGCCGCCGTCCCGATGGGGCGGCGTGGGATCGGTGAACCCGCAGCAGAATCAGTAGCCATGGCCACGACGTGGCCGCCGCGGACGGTGATCCGTAAGTCGTCGGGGTTACGCACCCTGGAATCGGCGCTGTACCGCAGCGGGCTGGGGCCGGTGGCCGGCGTCGACGAGGTCGGCCGCGGCGCCTGCGCCGGACCACTGGTGGTGGCGGCCTGCGTTCTCGGCCCTGGACGCATGGAAAGCCTTGCCGCCCTTGATGATTCCAAGAAGCTCACCGAGGCCGCCCGGGAGAGGCTGTTCCCGTTGATCCGCCGCTACGCGCTGGCCTACCACGTGGTGTTCATCCCGCCGGCCGAGGTGGACCGCCGCGGCGTGCACGTCGCCAACATCGAAGGCATGCGCCGTGCCGTCGCCGGCCTGTCCGTGCGGCCCGGCTACGTCCTGAGCGACGGCTTCCGGGTGCCCGGCCTGGCCGTCCCGTCGTTGCCGGTCATCGGCGGAGACGCGGTCGCGGCGTGTATCGCTGCGGCCAGCGTGCTGGCGAAGGTCAGCCGCGACCGGTTGATGGTCGCCATGGAGGCCGATCATCCCGGTTACGGCTTCGCCCTGCACAAGGGGTACAGCACGCCGGCGCACAGCACGGCGCTGACGGAGCTGGGCCCCTGTCCCGAGCACCGCTATTCGTTCATCAACGTGCGGCGCGTGGCCACCCGGAACGGCAGCCGGGTGGTGGCCGACTGCCAGCCGGACCCACCGCTGCAGCGCGACGGATATCGGTGAGGAAAGATGGGATCAGGATTCCCACCCCGGCGCACGGCAGCTCGCGCCGGGACACCCGGGAAAACGGTCTGGGAGAAGGACGTCTGAGCAGATGAGTGCAGAAGATCTCGAAAAGTATGAAACCGAGATGGAGCTCTCGCTGTACCGCGAATACAAGGACATCGTCGGCCAGTTCAGCTACGTCGTGGAGACCGAACGGCGCTTCTACCTGGCCAACAGCGTGGATATCACGCCACGCAACGCCGATGGCGAGGTCTACTTCGAGCTGCGACTGTCCGACGCCTGGGTGTGGGACATGTACCGGCCGGCGCGCTTCGTCAAGCAGGTGCGGGTGGTCACCTTCAAGGACGTGAACATCGAAGAGGTCGAGAAGCCCGAGCTGCGGCTCCCCGAATAGCGATCCGCTATTCGGCGGAAAGCTGGTCCTCGTTGGGCGCCGGCAGCTGGCCGCGCTTCTCGATGACCTCCCGCGCGACGTCGGCCAGCTTGATGTTCAGCGCCTGGGAGTGGCGCCGCAACAGGTCGAACGCCTCGTCCTCGCTCATTTCGTGCAGCATCATCAGCATGCCGACGGCCTTGCCGATCTCGCGGTTGCTGAGCAG
>DASTKA010000017.1:0-7242 GCA_035716165.1 Mycobacterium sp.
CGCCGGGCAAGTACAAGGTGACCGCGCGCCTGGCGCCGGTCGCCGGCACGGCCGAGACGTGCGTGACCCCGTCCGCGTTGGCCGCTGTCGAATTCGAGGTCACGCCGTGAAGCGCCGTGCGTGCGCCATCGCGGCCGTCTGCGCGGCGACCGCTATCGCCGGGAGCGCGAAACCCACAGCGCTGGCCGATATCACGGCCGACTCGGGCTCCGAACCGGGTCTGGCCGCATGCGAAAAAGTGTTCGCCACCACCGACCCCGCGGGCCTGTGGCGCCAGTCCAACGGCCCCGGCACCCCGCCGGTGCACATCGAGACCACGGACGTGGGCCCGGACGGTGCCGGCACGGGAACCAGCGTGGTCGACGGGCAGGTCATCATCTACTGGGACCCCACCCAGGTCGTCACCAAGGACGGCATCACGGCGAGCCCATGCGAGGTGCTCTACCACGAGCTACAGCATGCGGCCGACGATGGGCCCAGCGGAGTTCCACGCAGCGACTTGGATGAAACATGCAACGGCGTCAAGTACGCGGAGTGGCGCGCGGTCGCAGCCGAGAACATGTTCCGGCGCGCAACGGGATTGGGCGATCGCAAGACGTACAACGGCGGCAAAGTCGGGCCGGGGTCGTTCCAGGACTGTAAGAAACAGGAACAGCAGAACAACAAGAAAAAGGCAAGCAACAGCGCGTTCGGCGACCCGCACATCACCACCACCGACGGCTTGATCTATGACGTGCAGCAGGTCGGCGAGTTCACGGCGTACACGTCAGACGACGCCGACGCCCCGAAGGTGCAGCTTCGCACCGCGCCGGTGCCGGACTCGCAGTCCGCATCGATGGTGACCGCCGCGGCGGCGGGAACCGGCGCCGAGAAGGTGGCGTTCGTCCTCGACAACGGGCGGCTGGCCATCAGCCACGGCCCCAAGCACGAAGCCGTCACCGTGGACCGGGGCTCCACCGCGACTCTTCTCGGGGGCGTCACGGTTTCGGCCGCGGCGGCCGGAGAGATCTTCGTCGGCAACTCGTACTCCGCGCACTGGCCCGACGGATCCGAACTGTACGTCGACGAGTCGGGTTTCTGGGGCCTGCGGGTGTCGTTCTCGCCGTCCGACAAAGCCAAGGGGGCCAAACCGCGCGGCCTCTTCGGCACGTTCAATGGCGACCCCGCCGATGACCTGACGCGACCGGACGGCAGGGTGGTCCCGGTCGACTCGCCCGACGACGTCGTCCGGGCGCAGTTCGGCGACGCATGGCGAATCAGCCAGAGCGACAGCATGTTCCCCTACGGTCCGGGCCAATCGACCGACACCTTCACCAACCGCGCCTTCCCGGTCCCGCGCCCGGCGTTCTCTCCCGCGGTGACGGATCAGGCGCGCCAAGTGTGCACCTCCGCCGGTGTGATCGGCGACGCGATCCTGGCGGCGTGCGTGTTCGACGTATCCACCACCGGCAACCCCGCGCTGGCCGATACGGCGGCGCAGGTGTCCCGCGAGCAGACGGTCACGGCGGTTGCAGGTGAACCGTTGAACGCCAAGGGCTTTGGCCCTGGCCTTACGGTCAGCGGCGTCGTCCACAATGACCAGCCGGTGACGTACGACTTCACCGCGCAAGCCGGGCAGGTGGCCGACATCCGAAGTGTGTGCACACCGGCGGGAAAGAACGTGAGGTACACGATCTCGTCGTCCACCGGTTCGTTCGCCGACCCGATCGGCGGCGTCGACGGATGCACAGACCTCGGCCGTGTCGCATTCGCCAGCGCCGGCAGCTACCAGCTGGTGATCACCGGCGACGGACAGTACGGCATTACCTGGCGGACCACGCCGGGCGACGTCCACCGGAATCTGAACCCGACGGCGTCAAATGCCGGACACGTGAACGCGGCCACACGGCATTACCTCGCCTTCGCCGCCACGCCCGGGCAAACGTGGACGTTCACCCCCGACGGAACCTGTAACCAAGTCAGCGGGTTCCAATGGTCCGTGGTCGATGCCAACGGTGCACTCAACGACCGCGGCATCTACGACGGGTGCAACCCGATGGGGCCGCTCAGCCTCGCACCAGGCCAGTACTCCGTGATGATCCAGGCCGGCGGCGCGGACGCCGACTACCACTTCACCGTCAAGCAGTCGTGAGGTCTGGCGTCCTATTGCGCCGGGGGTTCACCCCGAATTGCCCGGGGCCGGCGGGCTCGCGGGACTCGTTGGCGTCGTGGGACTCGTTGGCGTCATCGGACTCGTTGGCGTCGTGGGACTCGTTGGCGTCGTGGGACTCGTTGGCGTCGTCGGACTCGTTGGGGTCGTGGGACTCGTTGGGCTCGCGGGGCTCGTTGGCGTCGTGGGGCTCGTGGTGCGCACAGGGCTCGTAGGAGTTGTGGGGCTCGTGGGGCTTGTCGGAGTCGGAGGAGTCGTGGGCGTAGCACTCGCAAGGCCCGGCCCTTCGCCGCACCAGTCCGCCACATCTTTCGGGTACTGCTCGAGCGGCGGAGGACAACGCTGGCCCGGCGGGAAATTGGCGCCGGCGTTGAGCAGATCGCAGGGCACGTAGACCTGCTTGCCCGTGGGGGTGTTGGTCAGACACTTCGTCGGCGGCTCGCCATGGGCCTCGACGGGAATGATGGCCGCCGCCACCACCGCGCAGAGCGCCCAAGCAAGACGGCGATAGGTCATAAAAGCTCCTCGTGATGCGGTTTCGGGCGTGCACAACGTGACATCGCCGTCGTATGACGATTAAAGCCGCTCACCCCGGGCGAAATCCAACCCACGCTTGCCTCCGCGGGCGGCGCGCCGCAGGTTTGCGCAGGTAGATCGGGTGCGACCGGCCGCCGATATCGGCACCTGCACGGCGCTCATTTTCGTGCTGAAGGCAAAAACCGTCGACGACTCGTAGGTCTGGCCCGGCCTGAGCGTGGTGGTCGGGAAGTTCGGGTGATTCGGCGAATCCGGGTAGTGCTGGGTCTCCATCGTGAATCCCGCGCCCTGTCGGTAGATGTGCCCGCTGGTGCCCGTGAACGCCCCGTCGATGAAGTTGGCGGTGTAGAACTGCACACCGGGTTCGGTGGTGGAGACGGTCAGCGTGCGCCCGGTCTGCGGATCCTCGGCCCTGGCTGCCTCCACCAGCCCCGTGTTGTCGCCGCGGTTGATCACCCAGTTGTGGTCGTAACCGTGGGCCAGCAACAGCTGTGGGTCGTGCGCGTTGATGCGCGCCCCGATCGCGGTCGGTGAGGTGAAATCGAATGGCGTGCCCCGCACCGGGGCGATCTGCCCGGTCGGGATCTGGGTGGGGTCGGTGGGCGTGTAGTTGTCGGCATCGATGGTGATCTTCTGGTCGTAGACGTCGAGCGCGTCCTCACCCGCCAGGTTGAAGTAGCTGTGGTTGGTCAGGTTGATCACGGTCGGCGCGTCGGTGGTCGCGTGGTAGTCGATGCGCAGTTCGTTTTTCCGGTCCACCGTGTAGGTAACGGTGGCCGCCAGCGTCCCGGGGTAGCCCATTTCGCCTGCGGGACTGACATATTGGAGCCTCAGGCTTACGCTGTCGCTACTGTTCTGCTGACTGGCCTGCCACACCTTCGTATCGAAGCCGGCGGTGCCCCCGTGCAGGCTGTTGCCGTTGTTGTTGACCGGCACGTGATAACCGTTGCCGTTCAACGAGAAAGCTCCCTTGGCGATCCGGTTGCCGTAGCGACCGATAATCGCGCCGAAATAGGTCTTGGCGGATCCGGTGTTGCTCAGGTAGCCGTCCAGCGTCGGAAAGCCCAGCACCACATTGTCGACATTTCCGGTGCGATCGGGGACCTCGATCGACTGAATGATGCCGCCGTAGGCAAGGATTCGGACGCGCATGCTGTGCCCGCTGGTGAGCGTGTAGCGGCTCACCGGGGTCTCACCCACCTGACCGAACGGCTCGCTGGTGATCGACGGCGGTTCTGCCGGTGTCGATGCATTGCCGCTGTGCGTCGGGGAGCTGCATGCCGTCAACCCCGTTACGCCGGCGATGTGGATCAGCTGAAGTAATCGTCTGCCGCGCATGGGCGCTCCTCGCACTCGTACCGAACCTGCCTGCGGCGCGGCGTTGACTCACTGATGAGGTAGGGATCGGCCGCCGATCGGGGAGACCAACCACATGAAAAAGGTCGCGGTCGAGTTCCAAGCGTGCGACGGTTCACCGGTGACGAGAAGTGTAGCCGTGATCGGGGCTGGACCCGCCGGGCTCATCGCGGCGCGCTGGCTGCTCTCGCAGGGATTCGAACCCACGATCTTCGAGCAGGGACCGCTGCTGGGCGGGCAGTGGACGGGGCTCGTTGACCAGAGCGGCGTGTGGCCGGGCATGCATACCAACACCAGCCGCACCATGACTGCCTTCAGCGACCTCGAGCACGAAAGCGACGTCGTCTACCCATCGAACCGGGAGATCCTCGACTACCTGCATCGCTATGCGGAGAGGTTCGGCCTCACGTCGCGGATCCGGTTCGGCACTCGGGTCGATCTCCTCAGTCGAGACGGCGACCAGTGGCGCGTCGCGCACGCCGGTCGCGACGAGACCTTCGAACGAGTGGTGGTGGCGGCCGGCAGGTTCCATGCACCCGCCATTCCTCCTGTCCCGGGCCTCGACACGTTCGCCGGCTCGGCGGGAGCGATCTCCACGTACGTCTACAGAGGGCCCTCCCCCTATCGCGGCAAGCGCGTTCTCGTGGCCGGCTGCGCGATCAGCGCCCTAGAGATCGCCGCCGAACTAGCCCAACTCGGCGCGGCACGAGTTGTAGTCACACAGCGCCGACAGAGGTATGTCCTACCGAAGTTCGCCGGCGGAGTCCCCTCCGATCACCGAATCTTCACGCGATACGGCACCCTCGCGAGCGAGACCCTCCCGGCCGCCGAGGTCGATCGGCAGCTGAAGGAGATCGTCGTCGAGGCCGGAGGAACCCCGGAGCAGTACGGCGCACCGGCACCTGACCCCTCCCTGTTCGCCGCCGGGGTCACCCTCAGCCAGCACTACCTGCCGCTCGTGGCCGAGGGCCGAATCACCGTGCGTCCGTGGATGAAATCTGTCACCGGCGCAACCGTGACGTTCGCCGACGGCCATGCCGAGGAGTTCGACGGGATCGTGCTCGGCACTGGGTTTGATCTGTGCCTTCCGTTTATGAGCGAAGATATCCGGGCCATCCTCAACATCGACGCCGTACACATAGACGCCGACCGCTACACGTTCCATCCCGACCTCCCGGGGCTGGCACTCATGGGTATGTGGGACCAATCGGGCGGATACTTTGTGCCGCTTGAACTTCAGGCCAGGTGGATCGCCTATACGTGGGGCGGAACGATCCCGCCGCCTGGTGAAACCGACCAGCGGTTGTCGATCAGTGCTTATCGCTCGAAGCGGGGGATGTCGCAGAAAACTCGGATGAACCTCGTGGCTTTGACCTTCGCTCGAGCCGCCGGGGTCGAGCCGCACCTCGATAACTGGCCGCTCCTGCGGCGCGCCTTGCTGTTCGGTCCGCTCGCACCAAGCTGTTTTCGCCTCGAGGGTCCGGATGCGCTGCCCGATGCGCCGGTGCGGTTCGCGCGCGACGCCGCCGCCTTCGGTGCGATCATGTCGAACGAACTGACCGAACGCGAACGGGGGTACTGGTCGCTGGTGGAAACAGCCCTCAATTCCTCACGCCTGTTGGAGCAGTCCGAGCTTTTGCAAGTCCGTGACGTACTTGATAATGACTGGCGGTGAGACATGCGGAATGTCACCGTGGGGACCAATCTTCGCTTCTTGCACTGCAGTCCGGAATCGCTCGGTCGGCGCGACGGCGCCGCGCATCGGCTCTGCGGGCTGCAAATCACCGGCATTGCGTAACAACAATTCCTGCACGTTGCCTGGCTGTCCATCTGGTAGGGCACGCAAGGCGGTCTTGAAGCGCTGTATCCACTCCTCGAAGTCACCGATGCGATGGATTGGGTATCCCGCCTCAGCCACCCAGTCGACATACTCGTCGAGTCCTATGCCGTCGTCGTGCGGGTTCATGACGTGATAGGTCTCAAACCCGTTGATCGCCTGGGCACCCAGCGTGGCGATCGCTTCGGCGATGAATTCGACTGGCAGCCCGTCGAAGTGCGCGCGCTGCCGGTTGCCGTCGGCGTCGAGCTGGTAGAACGAGTCGGGCGCGATGCCGGTGGTCACCACGCCCAGCACCATCTGGGTGAACCAATCCGACAGGTTGAGCTGGCCCGCATAGGTCGTGTCGGCCAGGATCATGTCGCAGCGAAAGACCGTCACGGGGAGGTCGCACAGGTCGTTGGCCTCCCGCAGAAGCACCTCGGCGGCCCACTTGCTGTTGCCATAGCCGTTGACGTTGCTGTCATTGAGTGTGCGGGTGGGGCTGATGACCCGGATGTCGGCATCCTCGGTGAAAGTCGACGGCTCGATCTGATCGCCGACGGCCGCGGTTGACACGTACGCGTAAGGCTTCAGCTTCGTGGTGAGCGCGAGGCGGATCAGCTCTGCGGTGCCTGCGACGTTGGGCCCGAATAGCTCGCTATAGGGCAGTACACCACTGACCACGGCCGCGGGATCGACGATCAGATCCACGGTATCTGCCAGCCGCTCCCAAACCTGTTGGTCCAGACCCAGGTTGGCTTCGTCCTTGTCGCCGGCTATCACTTCCAGATGGTCGGCGGCCAGCTCCTGGAAGCGCCGCAGCAGCGCGGGGTCACCATTGTCAAAGGTCTTGTCCAAGCGTTCAGCAGCGTCCTTGTCGGACTTGGCCCGCACCAGGCAGATGAGCGTTCCGTCCACGGCATCCATCCGCTGCAACCATTCGAGGGCCAGGTAACGCCCCAGGAAACCCGTCGCCCCAGTCAGCAGGACCGTCCGGACTTCGGGGCTCGGGCTTGGCAGCCCGGGGGCGGCGGTCAGCGTCGCGGCGTCGATGAACTTGTCCAACGTGAGGTCGCAGGCGTGCAGCTCGGTGCTGTCGCGACCGTGCACGGACGCGAAGCTGGGCCCCTTGGCCCGTCTGCCCACCTGCTGGCTCAAGCTTCGCACGGATGGCGCCTCGAACACGGTTCTCACCGAAAAACTTGCATCCAAACGGGTCTCGATTGCGGCGACTAGGCGCATGGCTAGTAGGGAGTCGCCGCCTAGATCGAAGAAGGAGTCGTCGACGCCGACGCGTTGGAGGCCCAGGACTTGGGCGTAGATGCCGGCCAGGATTTCTTCGACCGGGGTGGCCGGGGACTGGTACCGGTCCTGGCCGCAG
>DASTKA010000018.1:0-6048 GCA_035716165.1 Mycobacterium sp.
GCGCTCGAGGAACTCGGCAAGGTCGACCAGTCGGTGGCGATCACGCTGGAGGCCGGCGCCAGCCTCGGCGCGATGCCCATCTACCGGTTCGGCACCGAAGAGCAGAAGCAGAAGTGGCTGCCGGACTTGACGGCCGGCCGCGCCC
Source organism: Mycobacterium sp. (assembly GCA_035716165.1). Taxonomy (GTDB): domain Bacteria; phylum Actinomycetota; class Actinomycetes; order Mycobacteriales; family Mycobacteriaceae; genus Mycobacterium. The sequence goes on from DASTKA010000018.1 coordinate 146, forward strand.
TCGCCGGCTTCGGGCTCACCGAGGCCGGGGCGGGCTCGGACGCCGGAGGAACCCGCACCACGGCGCGGCTCGACAACGGTGACTGGGTCATCAACGGCAGCAAGCAATTCATCACCAACTCCGGCACCGACATCACCTCGCTGGTCACCATCACGGCCGTCACCGGAACCGCCGCGAACGGCAAGAAAGAGATCTCGTCGATTATCGTGCCCAGCGGCACACCGGGATTCACCGTTGAACCGGTGTACAGCAAGGTCGGCTGGAACGCGTCGGACACCCACCCGTTGAGCTTCGACGATGTCCGCGTCCCGGAGGAGAACCTGTTGGGTGCCCGGGGCACCGGCTACGCGGGTTTCCTGTCGATCCTGGACGAGGGCCGCATCGCGATCGCCGCGCTGGCGACCGGGGCGGCGCAGGGTTGCGTCGACGAAAGCGTCAAGTACGCCAAGGAACGCCAGGCGTTCGGCCAGCCGATCGGCGCCTACCAGGCGATCAGCTTCAAGATCGCACGGATGGAGGCGCGTGCCCACGTGGCCCGCACGGCGTACTACGATGCGGCGGCAAACATGTTGGCGGGCAAGCCCTTCAAGAAGGAGGCGGCGATCGCGAAGATGATCGCCTCGGAGGCCGCGATGGACAACGCCCGCGACGCGACGCAGATCCATGGCGGTTACGGCTTCATGAACGAGTATCCGGTCGCCCGTCACTACCGCGACAGCAAGATCCTCGAGATCGGTGAGGGGACCACCGAAGTGCAGTTGATGCTCATCGCGCGCTCGCTGGGACTCTCGTGACCGACCAGGGCGGCAAGTCGGTTGTCCAGCGGGGCTTGTGGTTTGAGGAGTTCGAGATCGGCACCGCCTACCTGCACCGGCCCGGCCGGACGATAACCGAGGCCGACAACGTCTTGTTCACCACGCTCACCATGAACACCCAGTCGCTGCATCTCGACGCGGCCTGGGCGGCCGAGCAGCCCGGCTTCAGGGGCGAGCGGCTGGTGAACTCCATGTTCACCCTGTCCACACTGGTGGGGCTGTCGGTGTCGCAGCTGACGCTCGGCACCATCGTCGCCAACCTCGGTTTCTCCGAGGTGTCGTTCCCCAAGCCCGTGTTCCACGGCGACACCCTGTACGCGGAAACCGTGTGCACGGCCAAGCGCGAATCTAAGAGCCGGCCCGGTGAGGGCATCGTGACGCTCGAGCACACGGGACGCAATCAGCACGGCGACGTCGTTGCGCGCGCCGTGCGCACCACGCTGGTGCAGAAGCGCCCAAGCGACCAGGAGAGCGCGTGAACCTGCAAGCCGCCGGTCCCGGCTGGCTGTTCTGCCCGGCGGACCGTCCCGAGCGATTCGCCAAGGCGGCCGCGGCCGCCGATGTGGTGATCCTCGACCTCGAGGACGGCGTGGCCGAGGCGGACAAGCCCGCGGCGCGCAAGGCGTTGCGGGAGACCCCGGTGGACCCCGAGCGCACCGTGGTGCGGGTCAACGCGGCCGGCACCGCGGACTACCCGCTCGACCTCGAAGCCCTGGCCGGCACCGCGTACACCACGGTGATGCTGTCCAAGACGGAATCGGCCGAACAGGTGACCGCGCTGGCGCCACGGAGTGTGATCGCGCTGCTGGAGACGCCACGCGGTGCGGTGTTCGCCACGGAGATCGCGGCCGCAGCGGGCACCGTGGCGCTGATGTGGGGCGCCGAGGATCTGGTCGCCGCGCTCGGTGGTAGCTCCAGCCGCAAGGCCGACGGCACGTACCGGGACGTCGCGCATCACGTGCGGGCGACGGCACTGCTCACGGCGTCCACCTTCGGTCGTGTCGCGCTTGACGCGGTGCACCTGGACATCCGGGATCTCGACGGATTGCGTGCCGAGGCCGAGGACGCCGTCGCGCTGGGCTTCGCCGGAACGGTGTGCATTCACCCCAGCCAGATCCCGGTGGTGCGCGCGGCATACCGCCCCAGCGACGAGCGGCTGGACTGGGCGCGCCGGGTGCTGACGGCGGCGCGGTCCGAACGCGGGGTCTTCGCTTTCGAGGGACAGATGGTCGACTCGCCGGTGCTCAAGCACGCGCACATGACGTTGCGCAGGGCGGGTGAGACCGTCCCGGACTGACCGCCCCGCGGACCGCCCGGACGGGGCCGGGCGCAAAAGGGCGACACGCTGCGGCGTCGTCGCAATCAACCCGGTCTCTTCTCATTTGAGCGCATAATGGTGGGTACGTCAGTGTCGCGGCGAGCGAAGTCTTTCGTGTAACTGGCGATCGATCTCCGCTCGCGGTAGATCCCGGCTGACCGTGTGCCGGGACCCGCTGTGGCTCAAGGGCCACGCGGCACCCGGCGAGGGAGGCGGTGTGGCGCAGATGTCTTCGGTGCCGATGACTGTCGATCTCGAACCGGTGCAACTCGTCGCTCCCGACGGCTCGCCGACACCCGAAGACCGGTACAGCCGTGAGCTTCCCGCGGAAACCCTGAGCTGGCTGTACGAGATGATGGTGGTCACCCGCGAGCTCGACGACGAATTCGTCAACCTCAAGCGGCAGGGGGAGCTGGGGCTGTACGCGTCCTGCCGCGGTCAGGAAGCCGCTCAGGTTGGTGCCACGGCGTGCCTTCGCAAGACGGACTGGTTGTTCCCGCAATATCGGGAACTCGGCGCATTTTTGGTGCGCGGCATCCCGCCCGGACATGTGGGGGCGGCGTGGCGCGGCACGTGGCATGGCGGCCTGGACTTCACCAAGAAATGCTGTGCGCCGCTGTCGATTCCGATCGGCACCCAAACCCTGCACGCCGTGGGGGCGGCGATGGCCGCTCAACGCCTGGGTGAGGATTCGGTGACGGTGACCTTCCTCGGAGATGGCGCCACCAGCGTGGGAGACGTGCACGAGGCACTGAACTTCGCGGGTGTGTTCGCGACGCCCTGCGTGTTCTTCGTGCAGAACAACCAGTGGGCGATCTCGATGCCGATATCCAAGCAGACCGCCGCACCGTCACTGGCACACAAGGCGATTGGTTACGGAATGCCCGGAATCCGGGTGGACGGCAACGACGTTTTGGCGTGTTATGCGGTGACGGCGGAGGCCGCCGCCCGGGCCCGCGCCGGCGGCGGCCCGACATTGATCGAGGCCGTCACCTACCGCTTGGGCCCGCACACCACGGCCGACGACCCGAGCAGATACCGGACGCAAGAAGAAGTCGAGCGGTGGGCGGCGCTGGAACCGATCGCGCGCTACCGCCGCTACCTGCACGGCCAGAACCTGTGGTCGCAACGGTTGGAGGAACGCGTTGCGGCCCGCGCGAAGCGGATGCGGGCCGAACTGCGAGACGCGGTGTTCGAGGCGCCCGATTTCGACATCGACGAGGTATTCACCTCGGTGTATGCGGAAATCACCCCCGGACTACAGGCGCAGCGGCAGCAGCTGCGGGCCGAACTCGACCGAAGCGATTGAGAGGCAGCCATGACTCAACTCGCAGATCGCCCGGCCGGCCACGACGAAACGCTCACCGCGGCAACCGAAGACGTCCCGCATGGTGCGCTGTCGTTGACCATGGTGCAGGCGCTCAACCGCGCCCTGCACGACGCGATGGCCGCCGACGATCGGGTGCTGGTATTCGGCGAGGACGTCTCGGTCGAGGGCGGGGTGTTTCGGGTAACCGAGGGACTGGCCGCGGCATTCGGCGAGGACCGCTGCTTCGACACGCCACTGGCGGAGTCCGCCATCATCGGCATCGCGGTGGGGCTGGCGCTGCGCGGCTTCGTGCCGGTACCCGAGATTCAGTTCGACGGCTTTTCCTACCCGGCTTTCGATCAGGTGGTCAGCCACTTGGCGAAATACCGCACCCGTACCCGCGGCGAAATCAACATGCCGGTGACGGTGCGCATCCCGTCGTTCGGGGGAATTGGTGCCGCCGAACATCATTCGGATTCGACCGAGGCATACTGGGCGCACACGGCCGGCCTGAAGGTGGTGGTGCCGTCCAGCCCCGCCGACGCGTATTGGCTGCTGCGCCACGCGATCACCTGCCCGGATCCGGTGATGTATCTGGAGCCCAAGCGCCGCTATCAGGGTCGCGGCCAGGTCGACGCCACCCGGCCCGAACCGCCGATCGGGCGGGCGATGGTGCGTCGGCCGGGCACCGACGTGACCGTCGTGACCTACGGCAGCTTGGTCGGCACGGCTGTCGGTGCGTCCGAAGAGGCTCAGCGCCAACGCGGTTGGAGCCTGGACGTCATCGATCTGCGGTCGCTGGTGCCGCTGGACTTCGATACCGTGGCCGCGTCGATCCACCGGACCGGACGCTGCGTGGTGATGCACGAGGGCCCGCGAAGCCTGGGATATGGAGCGGGTTTGGCCGCCCGAATCCAAGAGGAGTTGTTCTACGAGCTGGAGGCGCCGGTGTTGCGCGCGTGCGGGTTTGATACCCCGTACCCCCCGGCGCGGTTGGAGAAGTGGTGGTTGCCCGGGCCCGACCGGCTACTGGATTGTGTCGAGCGCGTCTTGGACCAGCCATGAGCGACGACCGGATCAAATCGTTCCGGGTCCCCGACCTCGGTGAGGGGCTGGAAGAGGTCACGGTGACGCAGTGGCAGGTGGCGGTGGGCGACGATGTCGAGCTCAACCAGGTGCTGTGCACGGTGGAGACGGCGAAGGCCGAAGTGGAGATCCCCAGCCCGTACGCGGGGCGGATCGTCGAACGCAACGGCGCCGAAGGCGATGTGCTCGACGTGGGCGCGGTGCTGTTGCGGATCGACACGGCGCCGCTCAGCGGTGATCCGCCGCCCGCCGAGACGGCCGCGCCCACGCTGGTGGGTTATGGCGCCGACTCCGGCATCGACACCAGCAGGCGCACCACCCGTCCGCTGGCCGCCCCCCCGGTACGCAAGCTGGCCAAAGAGCTGATGGTCGACCTCGGCTCGGTGCAGCACGGCGCCGGCGCCATCATCACACGAGAGGATGTGCTGTCGGCGGCAGGCGGGAACGGAAGCGGCGCCGATGTCCGACCGGTCCGGGGCGTGCAAGCCCGGATGGCAGAGAAAATGACGTTGTCGCACAAAGAGATTCCGGCGGCCAAGGTCACTGTCGAGGTCGACTGCACCGAGCTGCTGCGGCTGTCGGACCGGTTTCGTGCGGCCGAGGAAGCGATAACGCCGTTTGTCCTCACGTTGCGATTGCTGGTCATCGCGTTGCGGCACAACGAGATGTTGAACGCGACCTGGGTCGACTCCCCGCAGGGGCCACAGGTGCGTGTCGCGCATCGTGTGCACCTGGGTATCGCCGCGGCCACCGAGCGTGGGTTGCTTGTCCCGGTAGTCGCCGACGCCCACACCATGACGACGCGCGAATTGGCGCACCGGGCGACTGAATTGATTACCCGTGCGCGCGCGGGCAGCCTGGGTCCGGGAGACTTGCGGGGCTCGACGTTCACCGCGACGAACTTCGGCGCGCTGGGCGCGGACGACGGGATTCCGGTGATCAACCATCCCGAAGCCGCCATCCTCGGCATGGGAGCAATCAAGCCGCGGCCTGTGGTCCGGGGCGCAGAGGTCGTGGTGCGATCGACGATGTCGTTGACCTGTGTGTTCGACCACCGCATCGCCGACGGTGCGCAAGCATCCCAATTCGTCTGTGAGATAAGAGATTTGATCGAATCACCCGGGAGCGCGTTGCTCGATTTGTAATTTGCGGGTCACGGGTGCGGCGGAACGGGACACCAGAACAGGCCGCAGTTGAAGTTGGGCTGATGAAATGGCGGCGGCGGTGGGTTCGTCGGCGGGTGGTCGGTGTCCCAGCACTGGTTCCAGTACTTGTTCTCACCCCACGCCGGATTCCACGGCTGGTTCGGGCACCAATAGACTTGCGGCGCCGGAGCCGGCTGGGCGTGCGCCGTACCGGCGGCCAGCGCGAATCC
>DASTKA010000019.1:0-3649 GCA_035716165.1 Mycobacterium sp.
GTCACGTTGATCAGCACCTGCGGCAGCGTCTGCATCGCCGACGCCAGCTCGGCGAGCGAGGAGCCGGTCTGCACCATGCGAGTCATCAGACGCAGGCCGGTGACGATGCCGTCGCCGGTCGAGCCCAGCGCGGGCATCACGATGTGGCCGGACTGCTCACCGCCCAGGCTGTAGTCGCCGGCGCGCAATTCCTCCACGACGTAGCGATCGCCAACGCCGGTGGTGCGCACCGTGATTCCGGCCGAGCGCATGGCCAGGTGCAGCCCCAGGTTGCTCATCACGGTGGCGACCAGCGTCTTGGACGCCAGCTCGTCGGCCTCGTGCATCGCCAGGGCGAGCACCACCATGATGTGGTCGCCGTCGACCAGGTTGCCTCCTGCGTCGATGGCCAGGCAACGGTCGGCGTCCCCGTCGTGGGCCAGCCCCAGGTCGGCGCGGTGCGCGACGACGGCCGCGCGCAACGAATCCAGGTGCGTGGAACCGCAGTTGTCGTTGATGTTGAGTCCGTTGGGGTCGGCGTTGATCGCGATCACCCGGGCACCGGCCGCGCGGTAGGCGCGCGGGGCCACCGCGGAGGCGGCGCCGTGGGCGCAGTCCACCACCACGGTCAACCCGTCGAGTCGCAGCGTGCTGGCCTTGCTCAGGTGGCGCAGGTAGCGGTCGTCCGCGTCCTCGGCGTCGATGACCCGGCCGATCCCGGCGCCGACCGGACGCAACCCGGGGGCATCAGCGAGCAGCGCCTCGATCTGGTCCTCGGTGCCGTCGTCGAGCTTGTGCCCGCCGGGACCGAAGATCTTGATGCCGTTGTCGGGCATCGGGTTGTGCGACGCCGAGATCATCACCCCGAAGTCGGCGTCGTAAGCACCGGTGAGGTATGCCACCGCGGGGGTGGGCAGCACCCCGACCCGCAGCGCGTCGACTCCTTGACTGGTCAGCCCGGCGATCACCGCGGCCTCCAGCATCTCGCCGCTGGCCCGGGGATCGCGGCCGATCACCGCGACCCGCCGGCCCGGTGCCGGCGCGCTCGCCAAATGCCGCGCCGCCGCGGAACCCAGCGCCAGCGCCAACTCGGCGGTCAACTCGTGATTGGCGACCCCACGGACACCGTCGGTGCCGAATAGTCGACCCATGCGACCAAACCTCTCACAGTTGTCGGGCTAGCACCTAACGTGCCCGTTCCTTTGTGAATGAAACGCGCCGCGTTGGGGCACAGACACGCCGCAACCGGCCACAACTTGTGCACCACGATGCCAAGTTGTGGCCGGATAGCGACTGCCGATCAGCGCTTGCTGTACTGAGGCGCCTTACGGGCCTTCTTCAGGCCGTACTTCTTGCGCTCGGTGGCACGCGGGTCACGCGTGAGGAAGCCGGCCTTCTTCAGCGGGGGCCGGTCCTCGGGCTGGGCCAGGATCAGCGCCCGCGCGATGCCCAGGCGCAGGGCGCCGGCCTGCCCCGAGGGTCCGCCGCCGTGCAGCAGCGCGTAGATGTCGAAGCTCTCCACCCGGTCGACGGTCACCAGCGGGGCCTTGATGAGCTGCTGGTGGACCTTGTTGGGGAAGTAGCCCTCCAGGGTGCGGCCGTTCAGGTTGAACTTGCCGGTGCCGGGCACCAGACGCACCCGCACCACGGCCTCCTTGCGGCGGCCGACGGTCTGGATGGGCCGGTCGAACACGAAGGGCGCGGCGGGCGCGGGGGCCTCCGCGGGCTCAGCCGGCGCCTCGGTCACCTCGGCGACTACCTCGACGGTCTCGGCGGCTTCTGGGGTCTCCGGGTTTTCGGGGTTGTCGGGGGTTTCCACGGCCTCGGTCGTTTCGGTCACTGGGCCACCTGCTTGATCTCGTATGGAACGGGCTGTTGTGCGGCGTGAGGGTGCGTCGGACCGGCGTAAACGTGCAGCTTGCGCGCGATCTGACGGGCGAGCTTGTTCTTGGGCAGCATGCCGACGATCGCGTCCTCCACGACGCGGTCGGGGTGCTTGTCCATCAGCTCGCGGATGGTTCGGCTGCTCAGACCGCCGGGATACCCCGAGTGGCGGTAAGCCAGCTTCTTGTCCAGCTTCTGGCCGCTGAAGGCGACCTTGTCGGCGTTGATGACGATGACGAAGTCGCCGCCGTCGACATTGGGGGTGAACGTCGGCTTGTGCTTGCCGCGCAGCAGGGTGGCTGCCGCGACGGCAAGGCGGCCAAGCACCACGTCCGTGGCGTCGATGACGTGCCACGACCTCGTGGTGTCACCCGCCTTTGGCGTGTACGTAGGCACAGCGCTTACCACTTTCTCTTTGCGAGCCTCTTGGCTCGGGGTGATCCCGGTGTGACCCGGGGGCCGGTCAGGCGTCCGCGGTAGGGGCTTGGTCTCGGCGACCGACATTGACCCGAGGCCCCGGCGTACCGCACGCCAACGGAGCAGCTTACCGACCGCCATCCCCGCAGGTCAAAATGACTGTGTGGTCCCGACGGCTCTCCTCCGCACAGGACCACACAGTCTCACGGCGCGGCTACCTCCGCGCGGTGTCTATCCGGCCGCTACCGCGCCCAGACGCCGGCGGCCCGGCGGTCGGCGTTGGCCACCTCTTCCGCACCGTCGCGTACGGCGTTTCCCAGCTCGGCCAGTATCTCGTTGAGCGCTGTCGCCGACTGATGCCACTTCAGCTGCTCAGCCTGGTAGGCAGAGGCCGCTTCACTGGTCCAGAGCTGCCGCAACGGTGCGATCTGCGAGCTCAGCTCGTCCAACGCGGCGTTGAAGCGAGCCGACGTGGCGTGGATTTCCTGGCGCACCGAGTGTTCGATCTCGCCGAAGTTATAGGAAAGCACCGGCTCCACGGGATTCCCTCTCGTCACAGTTTTCCGCCGGCGGCGGCGATGTGGTGTGCATGGTTTTGCCCGGCCTCCTGCAGGGTGGCCGCGTTGTGCCGGATGGTCTCCGCGATGTTGTGCAACGCGTGATAGAGCCGCAGCGACTCAGCGTTCCAGCGATCCATCACATCTTTGAAGCGCGCGGCCGCGAGCCCACCCCACGCCGATGGCGGCACGCCGTTCATGCGGCCGACGAATGCCTGCAGCATCGCCCTGATCTCCTCGTTGCGGGCGTCGGTGGTACCCGCCACCGACCGCATCAGGTCGAAGTCGGTGCTCAGTGTGTTCGATGCAGACATACCTAATACGACCCCCGCGACCGCCCGTCGGTTCCACAGAATTTCTCACCCGATCGCGTGGGCGGATCGCACCGCCTGCTCGCATGCATCGCGGACGGCTTCTTCGCCGCCGGGCCGGCTCTGGCAGCCGATGCTGATCCGAACCGGGCCGTCGAGCAGCACCGTCCAGCGCACGTGATGGCCGGCGCGCATTTCGCGATAGGTCACCGCCGGCCGGCCGGCGCTGGTCCCCGACGGATCGAAGTCGACAAACACCCCGGGGGACTCGGCGCCGATCGCGCGCTTCAACCGGTCGGCGGTGGCGCGCAGCGTCTCGCCCTCGACCGGGGACTGGGTGATGTGCAACGCCACTTCGGCATCGGTCGGCGACGTGACCTGGACCCGCGCCGAGCCCGGCCCGTTGATCACCCGTTGGGTCGACCAAGCCGCCGGGACCGACACCGCCACCCGGCCTTCCACCAAAAACGTCGTGGGCGCGGCGTGGACCGGCTTCGGCGC
>DASTKA010000020.1:0-16993 GCA_035716165.1 Mycobacterium sp.
TCCAAGATCTCGTGCAACGTGGTCGACTTGCCCGACCCTGACTCGCCGACGATGCCGAGGGTGCGGCCCTGCCACAGCTCGAAACTGACACCGTCGACCGCGCGGATCTCACCGGCGCTGCGGCGCAACACGCCCTTCGTCAGCCGGTAGATCTTGGTCAGGTCAGACACGCGGATGACCACCGCCGTGTCAACCGAATCCGCTTGGCGGGCTTCGGTGCTCACTCCATAGATGTCAGCCGCGCTTCGCCCGTCGACCTGTTCGGTGCGGATGCAGGCCGCCCGGTGATCGGCACCGACCGGAAGCAATTCCGGCTCCTCGAGGCGGCATTCGTCGATGGCCAGCGGGCACCGCGGAGCGAACGGACAGCCGGGATCCAGTTCTGCCAGCGACGGCGGCGCACCGGGGATCGGCACCAACCGGGTGCCCTGCGCGGCGTCGAGCCGTGGCACCGAGCCCAGCAGGCCGACGGTGTAGGGCATGCGCCGATCCTGGTAAAGCGTGGCCACGTCGGCGGATTCGACCACCCGCCCGGCGTACATCACCAGCGCCCGGTCGGCGAACTCGGCGACTACACCGAGGTCGTGAGTGATGATGAGCACCCCGGCGCCGGTGACGTCGCGTGCCGTCTTGAGCACCTCCAGGATCTGTGCCTGCACCGTGACATCCAATGCGGTGGTGGGCTCGTCGCAGATCAGCAGGTCCGGGTCGTTGGCGACCGCGATTGCGATGACCACCCGTTGCCGCTCGCCGCCGGACAATTCGTGCGGAAACGCGCGGGCGCGTCGCTCCGGCCGAGCGATTCCCACCAGCTCGAGCAACTCGACCGCGCGCCCGCGGGCGGCCTTCCTGCCCAACCGCGGCTGATGGATCTCGATCGCCTCGGCGATCTGATCGCCGACGGTATACACGGGCGTCAGCGCCGACATCGGATCCTGAAACACCATTCCGACCGTTCTGCCGCGGAATCGCGACATGGCCTCGTCGCCGAGCCCGAGCAGTTCGGTGCCGTGCAACCGGACCGAGCCGCGCACCTGCGCGTGCTCGGGCAATAGGCCGATGGCCGCCATCGCCGAAACGGACTTCCCCGAACCTGATTCGCCGACCATGGCGACGACTTCTCCCGGTTCGATGCGGTAGCTGATGCCGCGAACCGCAGTCACCGGCGCTGCACCGGTCGGGAAGGTGACCGCCAAGTCGGTCACCTCCAGCAGGGCGCTCATCGGGCCCCACCCCGCAATCCCGCACTGCCCGGGTCAAGCGCGTCCCGCAGGCCGTCACCGGTGACGTTGGCGCACACCAGGATCAGCACCAGCACTCCCGCGGGAAACAGAAACACCCACGGAAAGGTGGTTGCGGATTGCGTGCCGTTGGCGATCAACGTTCCCAGCGACACATCGGGTGGCTGAATACCGAAACCGAGGAAGCTCAGACCGGTTTCGGCCAGGATCGCCGAGGCGACGTTGAGCGCGGCGTCGATGATCAGGATAGATGCCACATTGGGCACCACATGGCCGACGATGATGCGACGGCTGGAGACCCCCATATACCTTGCGGCCTGGATGAATTCGCGCTCACGCAGGCTCATGGTCATCCCGCGCACCATGCGCGAGCTGACCATCCAGCCGAAACCGGCCAGCAGCAGGACCAGCATCAAGACGTTGGCCGAGTTCTTGATTCGCGGTGTCACGATGGCGATGAGGATGAAGCTGGGCACCACCAACAGCAGGTCGACCACCCACATCAGCACGCGGTCGCGCCAGCCACCGAAATAGCCGGATATCGATCCGACGGTCGCGGCGATGCCGGTCGAGATCACCGCGACGCAGACGCCGATCAGCATCGACTTCTGCATCCCGCGAAGGATCTGCGCCAACAGATCCTGACCCAGCGCGTTGGTGCCCAGCCAGTGGTGCGCGTTCGGCGGCTGCAGTAGCGCCGCGAAATCGAGGTCTTCGTAGGAGTAGGGCAGGACCGCGGGCAGCGTGTAGCAGCCGACGAACAACAGCACCAGCAACGTCAGTGACGCCACCGCGAATCGGTTGCGGGCAAACCGCCGCAGCACCAGGGTGCGGCGTGAGGTGAAGTCCGCCACTTCGTGACCCGAAACACCGTGGGCGCCATCGATTTTCGCCTCCGAAGTCATGTCACCCGGACCCGCGGATCAAGAGCGGCGTAAAACACGTCGGAGAGCAGACCGGCCAGCAACACCACCGCGCCCGAGAACAACGTGATCGCCGCGACGATGTTGGTGTCCTGAGTCGCGATGCCCTGCACCAGCCATTCACCCATGCCGTGCCAGCCGAAGATCTTCTCTACGAACACCGCTCCGGTGACCAGACCGGCCACCCCGTAGGCGAACAGGGTGGCCAGCGGGATCAGCGCGGTGCGCAGCCCGTGCTTGACCAGCGCCCGCCGGCGGGTGAGCCCTTTGGCGCGCGCGGTCCGAATGAAGTCCTGGCCCAAGACGTCGAGCATCGCGTTGCGCTGATAACGGCTGTAGCCGGCCGCGGCCACCAGCGCCAGGGTCAGCGTCGGCAAGACCAGGTGCCGTAACCGGTCGAGTAGCTGTGCGCCGGTGCCACCGGTCACGCCAGGTGAGGTCTCCCCGGTGTAGTCGAAAACATGGACGCCCACGGCCCAGTTCACCCGCAGCGCGCCGAGGATCAGCAGGCTGGCGATCACGAATGTCGGTGTGCTGAGGACCAGCAGAGCCGCCATGGTGACGACGCGATCGCTGAGTCGGTACTGGCGAATGGCGCCCCACGCCCCGGCCGCGATGCCCAGAGCGGTGCCCAGCAGCGAACCAATGATCAGAAGGCGCAGGGTAACTCCGACACGGCGCCAGAGCGTCGTTCCGACGGGCTGCCCTGTGACGGTTTTGCCGAAGTCGCCGCGGACGGCGTGCGACGCCCAGTGCGCGTAGCGGATCGGTATCGCCTCGTCCAGGCCGAGCGTATGGGCCTTGGCATCGATGACGGCTTGCGGTGGCCGCGGACTGCGCTGCAGCAGGCTGTCCAGTGGCCTGAAGGCCACCGACGTCAGGCAAAACGTCAGAAACGATGCCAGTGCCAGCAGCACAACGTAGTTGAGCAATCGGCGTGCCAGAAACCGAGTCATGCCCGTCCGAGCCGCCCGTGCCGCATTGGGACAGGTTATCGAGCCGAGCGGAGCCTTGTGATCCGGCTGATTTTCATGCGTGAATTACGGGTGGCTCATTGTTACTTTCAGGCCGCGATATCCCGAGGAGGCTCGCGTGACGGTTACCGATGATTACCTGGCCAACAACGCCGACTACGCGAGCAGCTTCGAGGGGCCATTGCCTATGCCGCCGGGCAAGCACGTCGCGGTCGTCGCGTGCATGGACGCCCGGCTGGACGTCTATCGCATCCTCGGGCTCAACGAGGGGGAGGCGCATGTCATCCGCAACGCCGGTGGAGTCGTCACCGACGACGTCATCCGGTCGCTGGCCATCAGCCAACGGTTGCTCGGAACGCGGGAGATCATCCTGATTCACCACACCGATTGCGGGATGCTCACCTTCACCGACGACGATTTCAAGCGCAGCATCCAGGAGGAGACGGGTATCAAGCCAGGCTGGGCGGCCGAGGCCTTCGGTGACCTCGCCGAGGACATCCGGCAGTCGCTGCGCCGCCTGGACGCCAGCCCGTTCGTCACCAAGCACGTCTCCGCGCGCGGATTCGTGTTCGACGTGGCCACGGGCAAGCTCGACGAGGTCACGCTCTAGCCCGGCGAGAGCCGTAGGGCGTTTTCAACCGACTTTGTAGGTCGCCAGGGCCTTGGCGACCAGCGTGCCGTCTGGGTCGACGATCTCGGCCTCACAGTTGACCAGCGATCGGCCGCGTCGCAGCACCCGGCCGACGCCGATCACGTCGGTGGCTCGGGCCGGGGCCATGAAGTCCAGCGCCATCGACACGGTCACGCCGCGGAGTTCGGGCGGCGCCTGCGCGCCGCACCACGCCGCCGCCATCACGGTCAGATCAGCGAGCGTGGCGATGGCGCCGCCGTGCACCATGTCGCCGATGGTCACGTTGGACGGGTCCCACGGCAGCCGCAGCCGCACTTCGTCCTCGTCGAGACGGTCGGCGACGATGCCCAGCTTGACGACGAACGGGGATTGGGGAAGGAACTGCGCGATGACGTCTCGACCGCTCGGCGCGGGTGCGCCGGCGGATTCAGGAGTGGCGGTCATTGATCCATGCTTTCGCACCGCCGGCAGCCGCAACAGCATCGCCGCGCCTCGCGGCGCGATGTGTCCTCTGGCCGGCCCGCGCGCCATCGACGCCGGGGGCCGCCGGACCGGCGGTTGACAGCGGCGGGGCGAGCTGCTCTTATATCTTGTAAAGATGCCAAATATGGTAAATTCTGCCAGGTTTTAAAGGGAAGCTATGACGGGTGATCTGAAGGTGGCCCCCGCCGCCGGCCAGTACGAGTTGAGTCATCTGCGCTCGCTGGAGGCGGAGGCGATCCACATCGTTCGTGAGGTGGCCGCGGAGTTCGAGCGCCCGGTGCTGCTGTTCTCGGGCGGCAAGGATTCCATCGTCATGTTGCATCTGGCGCTGCGGGCGTTCCGCCCCGGACGGTTGCCCTTCCCGGTGATGCACGTCGACACCGGCCACAACTTCGACGAGGTGATCGCGACCCGCGACGAGTTGGTGGCCGAGCACGGCGTGCGCCTGGTGATCGCCTCGGTGCAGGAGGACATCGACGCCGGGCGGGTCGTCGAGCCACGCCAGGGACGCAACTCGATCCAGACCGTGACGCTGCTGCGCGCCATCCGGGAGAACAAGTTCGACGCCGCGTTCGGGGGAGCGCGCCGCGACGAGGAGAAGGCCCGCGCCAAGGAACGCGTCTTCAGCTTTCGCGACGAGTTCGGCCAATGGGATCCGAAGGCGCAGCGGCCCGAGCTGTGGAATCTCTACAACGGCCGGCACCACAAGGGCGAGCACATCCGCGTGTTCCCGTTGTCCAACTGGACGGAATTCGACATCTGGTCCTACATCGGCGCCGAGAACATCGCACTGCCGTCGATCTATTACGCGCACCGGCGCAAGGTATTTCGCCGCGACGGCATGCTGCTTGCGGTCGACCGTAACATGCAGCCGGGCGCCGACGAGCCGGTGTTCGAAACGATGGTGCGCTTCCGCACGGTCGGCGACGTCACATGCACCGGGTGCGTGGAATCTGAGGCCGCGACGGTGGACGAGGTCATCGCCGAGACCGCGGTGTCCCGGCTGACCGAACGCGGGGCAACCAGGGCTGACGACCGCATCTCGGAGGCCGGCATGGAAGATCGCAAACGGCAGGGATATTTCTGATGACAACGCTGTTGCGCCTGGCGACCGCCGGTTCCGTCGACGACGGCAAGTCCACCCTGATCGGTCGTTTGCTCTATGACTCGAAGGCCGTCATGGAAGACCAGTGGGCCGCAGTGGAGCAGACCTCCAAGGACCGCGGGCACGACTACACCGACCTGGCGCTCGTGACGGACGGCCTGCGGGCCGAGCGCGAACAGGGCATCACGATCGACGTCGCCTACCGCTACTTCGCCACTCCCAAGCGGAAATTCATCATCGCCGACACCCCCGGCCACATCCAGTACACGCGCAACATGGTGACCGGCGCATCGACCGCCCAGCTGGTGATCGTGCTGGTCGACGCGCGCCACGGCTTGCTCGAGCAGTCCCGCCGGCATGCGTTCCTGGCGTCCCTGCTGGGCATCCAGCACATCGTGCTCGCGGTCAACAAGATGGACCTGATCGGTTGGGACAGAGCCAAATTCGAGGCGATCCGCGACGAATTCCACGCCTTCGCCGCCCGTCTGGACGTGCACGACGTGGCCACCATCCCGCTTTCAGCGCTGCACGGCGACAACGTGGTCACCAAGTCGGACCAGACGCCCTGGTACGAGGGCCCGGCATTGTTGTCACACCTCGAAGAGGTTTACATCGCCGGTGACCGCAACATGGTGGACGTGCGGTTCCCGGTCCAGTACGTCATCCGCCCGCACACCCGCGAGCACCAGGATCACCGCAGTTACGCCGGCACCGTCGCCAGTGGCGTGATGCGTCCCGGCGACGAAGTGGTGGTGCTGCCGGTCGGTAAGACCAGCCAGATCACCGCGATCGAGGGGCCGAACGGCCCGGTGCCGGAAGCGTTTCCACCGATGGCCGTGTCGATCAGCCTCGCCGACGAGATCGACATCTCGCGCGGCGATCTGATCGCCCGCACGCACAACCAGCCCCGGGTCGCGCAGGAATTCGACGCGACGGTGTGCTGGATGGCCGACAATACGGGTCTCGAGCCCGGCCGCGACTACGTCATCAAGCACACCACCCGGACCACGCACGCCAGGGTGACCGCGCTCGACTACCGGCTGGACGTGAACACGCTGCATCGCGACAAGACGGCAACGGCGCTGCAACTCAACGAACTCGGCCGCATCTCGCTGCGCACCCAGGTGCCGCTGCTCCTCGACGAGTACACCCGCAACTCCAGCACCGGCTCATTCATCCTCATCGACCCCCACACCAACGGCACCGTGGCGGCCGGCATGGTGCTGCGCGACGCTTCGGCACAGGCCGCGAGCCCGAATACCGTGCGGCACAAGTCATCCGCCATCGCCGAGGCCCGGCCTCGAGGGAGAACCGTGTGGTTCACCGGTTTGTCCGGCTCCGGAAAGTCGTCGGTGGCGACGCTGGTCGAGCAAATGCTGCTCGAAAAAGGCACTGCCGCTTACGTTCTCGACGGCGACAACCTGAGGCACGGTTTGAACGCCGACTTGGGATTTTCCATGGCCGACCGAGCCGAAAACCTGCGCCGGCTGGCGCACGTGGCGGCACTACTCGCCGACTGCGGCAACGTCGTGCTGGTGCCGGCGATCAGTCCGCTGACCGAGCAACGCGAACTGGCGCGCCGAGTGCACGCCAGCGCCGGCTTCGACTTCATCGAGGTGTTCTGCGATACCCCGATCGAGGAATGCGAAAAGCGTGATCCCAAGGGCCTGTACGCCAAAGCCAGAGCGGGTGAGATCAGCCAGTTCACCGGCATCGACAGCCCGTATCAGGCGCCGGTGAACCCCGACCTGCGGCTGACCCCGGACGCCACCGTCGAGGAGCAGGCGCGGCGGGTCATCGATCTGCTCGAATCACTCGGGTAGCGCACCAGATCAGCCAGGCTGCACCGAAATCTTGCCGCCGGGTGGCACAATCCTGTGAGTGCGCATGTCGGCGAAGGCGGAGTATGCCGTGCGGGCGATGATTCAGCTCGCCACGGTGCCCGACGGAACGCTGGTGAAGACCGACGACTTGGCCCAGGCCCAGGGCATTCCGCCGCAATTTCTCGTCGACATCTTGACCAACCTGCGCACCGACCGGTTGGTGCGCAGCCATCGGGGCCGCGAAGGTGGCTACGAATTGGCCCGCTCCGGGAAAGACATCAGCATCGCCGATGTGCTGCGCTGCATCGACGGACCGCTGGCCAGCGTCCGCGACATCGGGCTGGGCGATCTGCCGTACTCGGGGCCGACGGCGGCGCTCACCGACGTCTGGCGCGCGCTGCGGGCCAGCATGCGGTCGGTGCTCGAGGAAACGACCCTGGCCGATGTCGCCACCGGGGGCCTGCCCGAACATGTCGCGCAATTGGCCGATGACTATCGCAAACAGGAAAGCCAGCGGCACGGCACCGCGCGCACCGGTGACTAGGAAGCGCCGAATTTAAATCCCGTCCGGCCAAACATTTACCTGAATCTGCCGCACGCCGCTGCCCAGGCGAATCGCGTCGACGATTTACGCAAGCGAATCGCCGTCCTCGATTGGTACGCCACCCAAAGAAATCCTGACCCTGCGTGTTAACTGCTCGGCAGCGCGGGAACCCTGATCAAATGACGCTCTGCCAGGCGGTGCGCGACGTTCGTGCACTGGGTATATCGAGGACGGAGTGGATATATGGCCGAACCGAAAATGATCGAGCATTGGCTTGAGGGCTGTTCGTTACAGCGGATCATGTTCCGCGATGGGTTGGTGCTGAATTTCGACGATGACAACGAGCTTGTCATTTCGGTACCCATGCGCCTGACCCTGCCGCCCATTGCGACCGCCCCTGCGGAAGTGGTCGCTATCGACCCGAATGGCCCGGCCGACCAGGAGCGACCGCTCTTTGATTCTCCGGGCAAAACTGCACAGGCTTCGGTTGGTCTGACAGCGGAGATCTTCATCTTGAGTTCTCCGACGGTCACACGATCGATGTGCCTCCCAGCGACGACGCCACCGCGTGGGAGCTGTACGGCAAGTACCACGGATATGCCGCCTGCCTCCCGCACGGCAAGGTGCGGGTTGTGCGGCACGACGTCGACGAAACGAACATCGACGAGTGACGTTCCGGCGAACCCAATGGTCGCCGGCCGCGCTCAGCCGCCAGAGCCGTACGGGCGCGTGAGGATCTCCATGGCGTGCCCCGAAGGATCGAGGAAGTACACGCCCCGCCCGCCGTCCCGGTGGTTGACTTCGCCGGGCCGCTTGGCGCCGGGGTCCGCCCAGTGCTGCAGATTGCGCGACGTGATCTTGCCGTAGATGGCGTCGAACTCCTGCTCTGACACCAAGAACGCGTAGTGCTGCCGCGGGATGTCCGCGCCCTCGGAGGCATCCGCGTAGTCGAGACTTGCGCCGTGCTCGAGTTCGACAACCATGAAGTGGCCGAAGGGCTTTGGGCTGGGCAGTCCGAACAGCTCGGCAAGAAACTCGGCCGATTCTCGTTTGTCGCGTGAGGCGACGATGGTGTGGTTGAAACTGATGGTCATAGTTCTTTCCAGTCAACCACTCCGATGCCCGGCGCGACAACGCCGCGCTATTTCGGCGCGGTCAGCTCCAGGGCGATGTTGTCGGGATCGCGGAATTCCAGGATGTAGGACGGTCCGATGTCTTTGATCGGCTCGTGAACGACTCCGAGCTCGTCGAGATGTGCTTCGGCCGAATCCAATTCGTCTTTGCTGGCGAGCCGGAACGCGATGTGGTCGAGTCCGGCGCGATCCTCGTCGAAGCGATCCGCGGCGACCGGACGCAGCCCGAGTAGCGTGCCGCCGAGGTCGTAGATGACGCCGCCGTACAGGAAGCTCAACTGGTTGCGGGTGGGTTCGTCGGCGTTGTCGGGGACCTCGATCAACACCGGCCAACCGAACACGCTCTCGTAGAACTGCCGCGAACGTTCGATATCGGTCACGGTCAGTCGGACATGTGCGATGGAACTACTGGTGAACGCCACCCGGTCCATGGTTCCACTGAAGGGCTGCATGTTAAACATGCCAGAATCGCCGTCGTGCAGATTGCGATGACCATGCCGGTCATGGAGCCGGACCTGGATGCGACGGTGCTCGAGACGTGGGCGCGCGCGATCGACGAGGGACCGTTCTCGTCACTGTGCTGGGGCGAGCGCATCGCCTTCGACAACCCGGACAACCTGACGCTGCTGGGTGCGCTGGCCGCGTGGACCAGGCGGGTGCGGCTGCTCACGACGGTCATCGTGCCGCAGCTGCACGATCCGGTCATGCTCGCCAAGGGGCTGGCGACCGGTGATCTGCTGAGCGGCGGCCGGCTGACCGTGGGCCTCGGCGTGGGCGGCCGGCACGAGGACTATCGCGCCGTGAGCGCCGACCCTGCGACGCAGACGATGCGCGGCATGGCCGACCGCGTGGCGGTGATGAAGCGGGTTTGGGCCGGGGAGAAGACGACCGATTCGGTGCTGCCCGTCGGTCCGGCGCCGGTTCAGCCCGGTGGCCCGCCGCTGTTCGTCGGCAGCATCGGGCCGAAGACCATCCGCAGCGCGGCCGCGTGGGCCGATGGGCTGGCCGGGACGACCCTGGACCTCGACGTCGCGAAGCAGAACGAGCTGTTCGACGTGACCCGAGCGGCCTGGGCGCAGGCCGGCAAGCCCGAACCCCACCTGATCACCTCGTTCTGGTTCGCGTTCGGGTCGCCAGCGGGATCTCGCGACCAGATACACCGTCATCTGCGCCGCTACATGAATTGGATACCGGGCGAATACGTCGACGCGATGGCACCGATGACGGGCTGGGCCGGCAGCGAAGACGAGCTGCTGGGCTTGCTGCGGAAATTTCAGGAGATCGGCACCGACGAGGTACAGCTCATCCCGACCAGCTCGGATGTCGATCAGCTTCGTCGCGCCGCCGACGTGGCGGCCCGGCTTTAGCCCGGCATGGCTGAGCATGCCCGACGATGCTCAGGTTGCCGCTCTATCCGCTGGGCGCTCGTCCTTGACGACGGAAGGCTCCTGGGGCGGCTGCCCCTTACGCAGCGTCTCCAGCAGCTCGCGGTACGGCCCCACCAGATAGACGGTGTCGCCGCCGCGGAGCCACGCATCCCGGCGGGGGTGCAGCTCGACGGGCGTATCCCGGCGGGTGATCGCGATGACACGGGTCTGGGTGGACATCTCGAACATGCGCAAGCCGTCGAGTTCGCTGCCGGCCGCCACGTGCATGGCGCCGACCATGAATGAACGCTGTCCCACCGAGAACGTCCCCAGCACCTGCAGACCCATCGCGGCACCGATGAACCAGGGAGCGGCCAGGTCGACGGTCGAGCGGACATTCTCGAACCCGAACCGCTTGGCCACCGCATCGCCCAGGGTGCGGTCGTAGATCCGAAGCACAATGGGCACATCGGGCCGGATGACCTCGGGCATCACTCGAGGACCCAGCATCTCGCGCAGCACAATGCCGGTCTCGATGTTGACCATGTCGTCTTGGGTCAGCACCGCAACGGCACGGGCGCGGTCGACGCGGGCCGCCTCGAGCGTCTGGCGCAGTGTCGCGTCCCCGAAGATCACCGGCACGTCGAGTTCGTCTGCGGTGGAGAGGAATCGGTTGTTCTCGTCGCGCTCGATCACCGCGACGTCGTATCCGGCGGCGGTCAGATCGCCGACGACGCGGCTGCCGAAGGAGCCAAGCCCGACGACGATGATGTGGTTGCGCAGATGGCGCGCGCGACGCACCCCGGCCGATTGCAGGAAGCGGCGGGACAGCAGCAGGTCGGCCAGAAACGCGACCAGCAACGCGGTGGTGGTCACGCCGGCGAACATCAATCCCACGGAGAAGATTCGCAGCCACGCGGACTGGTGCAGGAAGGTGAACTCGCCATACCCCACGGTCGTGATGGTCTCCGCGGTGAAATACATCGCGTCGAGCCAGGACAGTCGCGGCTTCGTGTAGGAGAAGTGCACGACGACCGTCGAGACCAGCAACAGGGTGAGCGCGAGCACCATCGCGGGAAAGAGCATGGGATTGACGTCGTCGCGCATCGCGCGCGCGGCGTCCGACACGCGCCGCATCCACGGTTGACGAGAGCGGGTCGAGGCCGGCCGGGGAGTCCTTATGCCGCGCGCGGCCAGCTCGTCGGCGCTGCCGATCATGGCGGTCCAGTCGCCCTTGCGCACCTCGTGATCTCGTCCGGGGCAGGGCACCACCTCGTCGGGCCTCTCTGAGTCCTCGCCGTGGATCACGGCCACCGGTGCCAGATCGCCGTAGATCTCCCGAAGGGTCGCGTCGCGTGGTGCCTCGGCCCCCGACACCAGAAATTTGATGCCGGCCGCCTCGACCGGATGCGTGCTGCTCGCCAGGCAGGCCTCGACGACCGACGGCGCCGCGAGGTCGGCGACGTCCAGAATGGCGCCGGGACCATTGTCGGCCGCCACCGCCGCACGCAGCACGTCGTTGCCCAAGCGGGCGACCACGCGCACACGAGGATTCGTTTTCCTTGCCAGCAGGGCGATTTCGAGATTCTTCGCGTCGTCATCTCCCGCGCAGACGATGGCATGTGCGCGGGCGAGGTCGGCGCCGGCGAGTTCCTCGCTGTCCAGCTTGACGATGGTGGCACCCGCGCGGTTCAGTTCCTCGGCGATCGTGGTCGCGAGCGCGTCGTCACCGCTGACGATGATGTGGCGGCGCGTGCTCATGTCTTCCCACCTCTGATGACGTCGGCGCTCACTTGTTGCTACGACTATCGGGCACCGTGCCGAATGATGCCAGCGACATGTCCTCGCGTGTCCGGAAATCGATAATCGACCGCATCGCCACATGGCCGGCCCGCGCCGAAAGCGAATGCCAGGACGCGGTGGAGCGTCGGCCACGGAGACTGTCCCGTACTCCGAGTTGAGCCGCGTGCCAACGGGTTTGACGGATCTATACGACTTGTACGTCTGCGGGTGACCAGAAGGCACGCATCGAGGTGATCTTGGCGTCTTCGTCGAATGACATCGTCGAAATGGGCGAGATTCGAGTGCGGCTATCGCCGGCGTCGAGCGTCAGGTGCCAGAAGAAAGCGGCTTCACTGCCGGAGATCCGCAATTCGGCCAGTTCGGTGTCTTTCTTCGCGTCTTGGAACCCCGCGTAGAAGGCACGGATGGCGTCCTCCCCACGGCGGATATCGGACCCGATCGGGTCCTCGATGGTGGCATCGGCCGCATACAAGGTGACGATTTCCTCGGCGGTACCCGTGGCGACCAGCGCGAGGTAGCGATTGACGGTCTCGGTAATGGCCTCTGGGGACGGCATAGCTTCGGACGCTACTCCTCGCCGTCGCCGCCGCATGTTGCGGCATTCACGGCAATACTGGCGGCGTGACTTTTATCGAACGCCTCGCGAGCCGCGAGATCTACCGGAACCCGTGGATGGTGCTGCGTGAGGACGAGATCCGCCGCCCAGACGGCAGCGAGGGCATCTACAGCGTCGTCGACAAGCCGGCCTATGCGCTCGTGATGCCCTACGACGGGCATCGGTTCCGGTTGGTCGAGCAGTTTCGCTATCCGCTCGGCGAGCGGCGATGGGAGTTCCCGCAAGGCACCGCCCCCGATCTGGTCGATGCCGAACCGGCCGAGTTGGCCGAGCGCGAGTTACGCGAGGAAACCGGATTGCGCGCAACGTCTTTCGAGGCACTCGGCCAGCTCGACGTCGCGCCGGGAATGAGCAGTCAACGGGGTTGGGTCTTCCTGGCCACCGGCATCGCCGAGGGCGAAGCCAGCCTGGAGCACGAGGAGCAGGACATGCGCAGTGCGTGGTTTTCGCGTGACGAGCTGGAGCGGCTGATTCGTGCCGGAGTCATCGTCGACGCGCAGTCGGTCGCCGCTTACGGGTTGTTCCTGTTGCGAGAGCGCTGAAACGACAGCACCGCGATTGTGTCCGCACCGAGATCGCGCCGCGTCATCGGACGCCCACCATTGACGTGATGCGGCCGACGTCTCGGGTTGTTGCGGTGCTCGCTGCCGTCGCCACGTTGATCGTCGGCGCACCCGGCATCCGTGCGCAGGCGGCGTCGCCCTCGTGGAACGGCAAATACTCGTTGGTGAGGTATGCGGCCGGTAAATCCGGCACCAGCGTCGCCGCCACGCAGGCCGAGCCCACCTTCAGCGCCGACTACGTCTTCACCACCGAGTGCTCGTCGGGCAAGTGCGTGGCCACCGCCACCAACGGCCCCACACCAAAGAATCCGACGTTGCCTCAGCCTTCGCACTACACCTGGGACGGCACCAGGTGGGTCGAGCGCTTCGACTTCCAGTGGGATTGCTTCATGGGCGAGGGCGTTCCGAAGGTGTGGTCACCGGCCAGGTCGTGGGCGTTCTACACGCCGCAGCCGGACGGGTCGTTGCGTGGCACCTGGCACACCGACATCAGCGGCGGCCCCTGCGGTGGGTCCGTCGAAATGCCGGTGGCGGCGTTCGCCGCCGGGCCGGCATGACTGAGACGCCGTAGGGATTGATCAGGGGCAGTAGTTCGATTCGGCCGCGCTGACGATGGCCGTGGCGTCCGCGTAGTTGAAGGAGCTGTTCAAGCCGGAATGGACATCGGTAGCGAGCTCGTCGGGAGTCTTGCCCGCAGCGCGGTCGGAGCAGATGGCATGGCCGAGCGAAATCAGCGTTCCCTCGCCGCCCGGCTGCCACACGACGCCGATCTTCTTCAACTGCCCCAGGTACCCGTCATCCCCTTCGGCGGCGGCAACCCCGCTACCTAGAATCAACGCAGCAGCAACGACGGCCGGAATACCAAACGTGCGCAGCCCGCAAACAGCATTCATGTCGGCTCCTTCTGTACCGATTGGTCATAACCGCCTCATTATGCGGGCTGTGGCACTGGAGCGCTCGGTGAACAGCAAAAACTGACACACGTTCAATAAGCGACTGTATCCACAGTCAGCAATCGAGGATTCATTCTTCGGCTACCATTCGGCGCCCAGCGGCGGCATCGGCGCGCCGGACACGGGCACCCGCGGGATGCGGCCTGTGGAGCGCGCTACGGCCGACGTCCATTCCTCTTGCCGCGCAAGGGCTCAGTCCCGCGGCGTCGGGGTCATCGAGGCGATGTAATAGATTTCGTGCCCGGTCGGGTAGCCGCCGCCGCCCGTCGCGATATGGACGTGGTCGTAGTGGTCGGCCGTTTCCGAGCCCAGGTCCGCCATCCAGTTGCCGCCGCCGACGCCCGGGTAGATCTTCTGCCGCCAGATGACGTGGTTGATGCCCCACCGCTTCGCGTTCGCCAAGGCGTAGCCGGCGATCTGGTTGCCGAGCTCGATGCCTTCGGGGGAGTGGTAGTTCGGGATCATCACGTCGATCGCCAGCCCGTTGGGATGCCACGGCAACGGGTCCTCGCGGTATCCGCCGATGGTCTTGATCTGGGGGAAGAGCACGCTTATGACCCGGGCCGCCCAGATGGTCTTGACCTGTAACCGATCCTCAGACCCCACGCTGTGCGGCAAGGGGAGCTGGAATTGCTGGCCCGACGACGGGGCGGGCGGTGCCAACGCCGTCAGCGATTCGATCTCGGCGGGACTGGCCGGGCGCGCCCCGCTGGCCGGCGGCGGAGCCGCCGCGGCGCTGGTGGAGGGGGCGGGGATCGCCGCGGGCGTCTCGACGCAGCAGCGCGGCTTGGTGCCCTGCGCATGGATCATGGCCGCGGAGACCACGAGCGAGGCCGCGATCGCCAGCCAGCGACCCCGGCCCTTCGCGATCTCTTTCACGCGCACGACCAGCAGCTTAATGTCGTCTGTTACGCCTGGGGCGATGTTTCGGAACTTTCGAGGGCCGGTTGGCGAAATCAATGCCGGCAGGTTCGGAGTGAGGCCACCGGTCGGAAGGCGACATCACATGGTTCGTGACGCGCGGCCGGCAAGGCCGGCGGCGGCACGGATCTGCTGACGAGCCGCGGCGCGGTCGGCCTCGGGAAATATGTAGTGGCTCAAAGCCGTCCGCGCGATGGCGCCGGCGAGGTCGCGGGGATCCACCGCGTCGGCAAGCGCGCCCTCGCACGCACAGCGCTGCAGCACGGCCACCAGCCCTTCGACGAGCATGGGTAGCGCTGCGGTCATCTGGTCGTACGCGAAGCTCGGCTCGAGGTCGAGAAGCCGCCCGGGCGGCTGAATCTCGACGAACCTCGCGACGACATCGACTGCGGCTTCTAATCTTGCGACGCCGACGACTCCGGACATCGCCTCGCCCATCGCGGCGGTGAACCGACGGCGTTCGCGCTTTCCCATTGCGTCGATGAGGTCTTCTTTGGACGCGAAGTACCGGTAGATCGTCGGCCGGGACACCCCGGCCAGCGTCGCCACGTCCGACAGCGACATCTTGCGGGCACCGGTCCGGAATACGAGGCGCTGGGCGGCGTCCAGTATTCGATCGGTCAGATCACCGTGATCTGAGCCGCGTGATTCGGCGATCGACACTGTGCCAAGCCCCCTATAGCTTGCCGAGACCGCGCAGCCACGAAATCAGCATCCGCAGGCCGTCGTCGAAGGACATGGGCGCATACCCGAGGCGACGGGTGGTCAGGTTGTCTTTGCTTCTGGGCTTGCGTTCGCTTTTCGCCGCGGCTTTCGCGATGGCCATCAGCGTCGGCCCGAACTCGGCGGTCAACGCCTCGGGATCGGAGCGGTAGTCGAGATCCTCGACGCGGTGGTCGATTCCGGCGATCTCGCACGCGCGGTTGATGCCGCCGGCGGTGCTGAAGGTGTCCTCGGGCCGGCCGATCAGCAGGTAGCGCTCGCCGGCCACCCCCTTGTCCAGCGCGGCGATCGAGCCCTTCGCGACGTCCGCGCCCGCGACCCATGTGACGGGAAAGGTCAAGTAGCGCTTGATCTTTCCGCGCATGCCCGCCAACAGCACCCGATTGAAGCTGGTGCGATGCAACGCGCGCTCCACGACCAGGCCCGGGCCGTAGATCGCGCCGGGGTGGCAGGTCAGCACGTCGTCGCCCGCGGCCGCGCGCTCATGCGCTTCCAGGAACGCGGCGAGCTTGGTGACGGTGTACGGGTCTTGGGGTGGGTTCTTCAGGACGGGCGCCTCTTCGAAGTCCAGGCCGGCGCCCAGGTCGAGGAAGGTGGCGGTGCTCAAAGCGACCACCCGCCGCATTCCGTGGGCCTTCGCCGCATCCAGGACGTTGGTGGTGCCGAGCATGTTGACGGCCTTGAAGTCCTCCAGGTCCTGGCTCGCGCCGCCCAGCAGCGCCGCGCAGTGGATCGCCGCCTCAGCGCCCTTGGCGGCGTTGAGTACGTCGTCGGCATCGCTGATGTCGCCCTTGACCAATTCGACGCCGATCCCGGCCAGCGCCGCGGCGTCGTCGGGGTTGCGGACCAGCGCACGGACCTGGTCGCCTCGCTCGATCAGCTGCCCGCAGACGTTGCCGCCGGTCTGACCGGTCGCACCGGTGACGAAGATCGTGTTGGCCATCGCGGCCTCCCCTGGACTTTCGGTGAGTTACATATCGAACATAGTTAGTCAGAACTGTAAACCCTGAAGTGGAACGGTTCTATAGTCAGCTTCCATGACACTCGATCCCTCAAGCGTGCTGCTGACTGACCGCGTCGCGGTCGTCACCGGGGCCGGCGCGGGCATCGGCCGCGGCATCGCGGCGGGGCTGAAGGCATTCGGCGCACGGGTCGCGATCTGGGAGCGCAACCCAGATACCTGCGCGTCC
>DASTKA010000021.1:0-3528 GCA_035716165.1 Mycobacterium sp.
CCTAAATGGGAGGAACGGCAATGACCAGCGTCACGAATCCAATCCCGTCGCAAGATCTTTCGGGAATTGTCGGACATCGCTTCATCTACACCTACGCCAACGGATGGCAGTACGAAATGTACGTCAAGAACGCCACCACCATCGACTACCGCATCCACTCCGGACATGTCGGAGGCCGCTGGGTCAAAGGCCAGGAGGTCAACCTCGTCCAACTCGACGACGACAGTTACAAAATTTCCTGGACCGAGCCCACCGGCACCTGCGTGGCTGTCAACGTCCTGCCCGCCAAACGCCGCATCCACGGCGTGATCTTCTTTCCCCAGTGGATCCGCACGCACGGTGAACACACCGTCTGCTTCCAGAACGACCACCTGGACGAGATGCGGGCCTACCGTGACCAAGGGCCGACCTACCCCATCTACGAAGTCCCCGAATTCGCCTACATCACCTTGTTCGAATACGTCGGAACCGACGACGAGACCGTCATCGACACCGCTCCCGAACACCTCCCGCCGGGGTGGTCGGAGCGCACGAATTAGCGGACGCTGCCGCTGTGTGGCACTCCGCGGCCGGCCGCTTGTTGCAACTCGAACTCTCGCGGTGAGAGAATATGATTCTCATGAATGTGCGGGTGGCTCTCGCGACACCGCGCTCGCTGGTTGAACTGGGAGATGACCTGTGTCTGAAGCCGTAATCGTGTCCGCCCTGCGCACCCCCATCGGCACCGCCCGCAAGGGCACGCTGCGCGACACCAGTGCATTCGACCTGGCGCACCACGTCGTCACCGAAGCCGTCAAGGACCTGGACCCGACGCAGGTCGATGACGTGATCCTGGGCGAGGGCCTCTACGGCGGGGGTGTGCTGGCCCGCCACGCCGCCGTCACCGCGGGCCTGACGCAGGTACCGGGATTAGCCAATAACCGGCACTGCGCGGCGGGTCAGGCGGCGGTGCAGACCGCGGCGGCAGGCGTGCGCGCGGGAATGGACCAACTCGTCATCGCCGGCGGCGTGAACTCGGCATCGACGTCGCCGCGGTCACGGATGCAGGTGGACGGCGAGTGGGTCGACTGGTTTCCGCCGACCCACCCCGACCGGCCCGACGCACCGAACATGGACATGTCGATCACCGTGGGCTGGAACGCCGCGGTCAAGGCCGGCGTGAGTCGCGAGGAGATGGATGCA
The DNA here is from genome assembly GCA_035716165.1 of Mycobacterium sp. Taxonomy (GTDB): domain Bacteria; phylum Actinomycetota; class Actinomycetes; order Mycobacteriales; family Mycobacteriaceae; genus Mycobacterium. Next base: position 1,183 of record DASTKA010000021.1, read on the forward strand.
TGGGCGCTGCGGTCACACCGAAACGCCATCGCCGCCATCGACGAAGGCCGTTTCAAAGAGGAGATCACTCCGATCGAGACACCGCACGGGTTGTTCTCGGTGGACGAGCATCCGCGCCGGGACACCAGCATGGAGAAGCTGGCCGCGCTCAAGCCGCTGCATCCGGAGATCGACGGCTTTTCGATCACCGCCGGCAATGCCTGCGGGGCCAACGACGGTGCCGCGGTGCTGACGGTCGCCAGTGACCGGCTGGGGTTGCCGGCATTGGGCACAATCCGATCCTGGGCATCCGTAGGTGTCGACCCGGCGATCACCGGTCTGGCGCCGGTCGAGGCGATACCGAAAGCCCTTAAGCGCGCCGGGCTTTCGACTTCCGACGTCGACCTTTTCGAGATCAACGAAGCCTTTGCCGCGATGTGCGTGGCCACCATCAAACTGCTCGCGCTCGACCCCGACAAGGTCAACGTCAGCGGCAGTGGCTGCTCGCTGGGGCACCCCGTCGCGGCGACCGGAGCCCGGATGCTGGTCACCCTGGTGCACGAGCTGCGCCGCCGCGGCGGCGGTGTCGGCGTCGCCGCGATGTGTGCGGGCGGCGGGATGGGCTCGGCGACGGTGATCGAGGTTGCGGCTCCATAATGCATACATGATCATCGCCGACCTGATTGCCCGCGCGCGCAACGGATCTCCACGCGCAGCCGGCCGGCTTCTCAGCCTCGTCGAGGGCGAGCAGCGCGACGAGGTCTTGGCGGCTATCGGTCCCGCGCCGCAGGGCATGGGGCCGGTCGTCGGGATCACGGGACCGCCGGGCGCGGGGAAGTCGACGACGGTCGGCGCGCTGGTCGGCGCCTACCGCGAGCGCGGCCTCCGCGTGGCGGTGTTGGCGGTGGACCCGTCGTCCCCGTTCACTGGCGGTGCGTTGCTGGGCGATCGAATTCGAATGGCCGCCCATATCAACGACTCCGACGTACTCATCCGTTCGGTGGCCACCCGTGGGCATCTCGGCGGCCTGGCCGCCGCGGTTCCCGCTGCCATCCGGGTGTTGGGCGCGATCGGTTACGACGTGGTCCTGCTGGAGACGGTGGGGGTGGGGCAGTCCGAGATCGAGATAGCCGCGATCGCCGACCCGACGGTCGTGATCCTCAATCCCGGGGCGGGCGACGCGGTTCAGGCCGCCAAGGCGGGCGTGCTGGAAGTCGCCGACATAGTCGCGGTCAACAAGGCGGATCGCGATGGTGCGGAGCAGACGGTGCGGGATCTGCGGGCCGAGACCAGCGCCCCCATCGTTTCGCTGATCGCCGCGCGGGGTGACGGCATCGAAGACCTGATGGCCGCGATCGAGGACCACCGCCGCACGGACAGCCGTGCTCGCCGGCTGGCCCGCGCCCGAGCGCAGATTCTGTCCCTGGCGCAGACTCGGCTGCGCACCCGAGCCGATCTCGACCGGCTCGCCGAGGCGGTCGTCGACGGCGACCAGGACCCGTATTCGGCCGCCGATCACCTGATCTCACCTCCCGCGACTCAAACGGACTGACTCGCGTGGGTACCGTCAGCCCGGCATGAGGTTGTTTCCATGTGCGCTAGCACTGGCGCTTTCACAAATGAAACTCACCTCTGGGTCGGCGCGCGGCGCGCCGGGCGGCCTGATCGACGCTACTTCAGGTCGACGGACTTCCCGGTGGCGGCCGCGTGCCCCGCACGATAGCCGAAAACCATTGCCGGTCCCAAGGTTCCGCCGGCGCCGCCGTATGCCCTCCCGGTCACGCCGCCCATCGCGTTGCCCGCGGCGAAAAGACCCGGTATCGGCTGGCCGTCGACGTGCAGGACGCGGGCATCGTGATCGGTGCGCGGACCGCCCTTGGTGCCCATCGCACCGATGCTCACCGGCACCGCGTAGAAGGGCGCGGTGTCGATCGGGCCCAGCGTCTTGCCGGCCGGTGTGGTCGCACTGTCATCGCCCCAGTAGCCGTCGTAGGCGCTGGAGCCACGGCCGAAGTCGGGGTCGGCGCCGGTGGCCACGTGGCGGTTCCAGTTCTCGACGGTGCGGGTGAGACCATCGGCGTCGATACCCGTCTTGGCGGCCAGCTCGGCAAGGTCGGCCGACTCGCAGAACCAGTCCGGAACCGGCTGCCCCGGTTCGATGCCGAGAAAGCCGTAGCGCTGCAGGTGGATCGAATCGAACACCATCCATCCGCGATCGTTGACGTAGCCGCCGCGGGGGTCCAGGTAATGGAAGGCGCCGGCCATCGAGTTGTAATCGCACGCCTCATTGACAAAGCGCCGGCCGGCCGAGTTGACGATGATGCTCCGTGGCCGCGTTCTTTCCAGTCGCACGCTGCGGCTGCGCGG
>DASTKA010000022.1:0-4895 GCA_035716165.1 Mycobacterium sp.
GGCTCACCGACTTCGAGGGCGTGCGAGCGGCACTCCTGGATCACGGGGCACTGGCGGCACATTTCCTTCGCGCGCTGCTCGCGCTGCATGCGGGCCCGGCCACGCTCACCGTCGGGGTGGAAGAACATCGATGAGTCAACGCCGCGGCACAAGCCGTGCAGTTGCCAATTCCAGATGTCGGCGTTGGGTCCAGGTAGCTGCTCCGGCTGTGGCATTGGTCGTTCCCTCTCTACACCGCCCGCTCGAGGTCAGGTTCGTGAAAGCGATTGAGTGCAACTTAAATTAAGTGGAGTGGGGTCACCGATGACTACCCGTCATGCGTAGACGTTAGGGGTGGCGGTGAATTTCCGTCAATAGCCACTTAGCCCGGCAAAGTATGTGCCCGTTGGAGCAGAATTAACTTTGCGTTCATCTTTAATGAAATTGCGTAACCGATGCCGTGCTACCAGGCGGTTGACCGAAACGAGATTGCCCAGCTCAGGGCGCGGAGGAGGGATAAGCCGAATTATCCATGGGCTATAGTGATTAACGATTCGGTAACATGAACACCACAAACTGTTTACTACATCATTGTGATTGAAACTCGTCACACTTCCTTGATTGGGCGGCAGTTGGCCGACGCCGCCTTCGGAGACCGGCCCGGTGCCTGGCCGCTGCCCTCGGCGAGCACGCCGGCCCAGCTGTGGCTGCGCGCCGTCGCCGCCGGGGGACAGGGTCGCTACGGCGCCGCCTTCCGCGACCTCGCGGCGCTGCGGCGCACCGCGCCCGCCGGGCGGCTGGTGTCGTTGGGCATGAGCACGCAGGGATCGTTTCTGCGCCAACTCGGTTGGCACTCCTTGGCGCGGGGGTGGGACGGGCGCGCGCTGGCGCTTGCCGGCGGCGATCCCGAGGCGTGCGCCGACGCCCTCATCGGGCTGGCGGCCGACGCGTTGGGCATCGGACGGTTCGCGGCAGCGGCGACGCTGCTGGCGCGCGCGGAGCCACTGCTCGCATCGCCGGACTTCGAATCGGCGGTGCCCGATCGGCTGCCGGTGCGCCGGCAATGGGTCGCCGCCGAGTTGGCGATGGCCCGTGGGGACGGTGATGTCGCCGTCCGCCACGCCGGCGAAGGGGTGGAGCTGGCGACGGCCATGGCCGTCGCATCGCCTCGGCACCGAGTCAAAAGCGAAGTGGTGCTGGCCGCCGCGCTGTGCTGCGCGGGCGATCTCGACCGGGCCCGCGCGGTCGCCGACGCCGCGCTGACGACGACCGGCCGGCTAGGTCTGCTGCCGCTTCGTTGGGCCCTGGCTTGCTTGCTGATTGATCTCGGAAGTGTCACGTTTGCGGCACATCAGCTGCACGAAATCCGGGATATCTGCGCAGGCCAGGTGCGGCGCGCCGGTGGAACGTGGCGTTCCGCCTGAATCGGCCCTCTGCCCGTTATCGTCATTTCGTTAGTTAGCCCGATTGGCCCGCGATGTGTCCGCTTCGTAACGTTGGAGATACCACCGTCGATGACAATTCCAGCAGGGGAACGTCTCGACGCTGTGGTCGCCAAGGCCGTGACCGGAGACCACAACGCATTGAGGGAGGTGCTGGAGACCATCCGTCCGATCGTCGTGCGATATTGCCGAGCGCGTGTCGGCACAGTCGATCGGGGTGGCCTGTCAGCGGATGACGTGGCACAGGAGGTGTGCTTGGCGACCATCACGGCGCTGCCGCGTTACCGCGATCGCGGACGTCCATTCCTGGCCTTCCTGTACGGCATCGCGGCCCACAAGGTCGCCGACGCCCACCGGGCCGCCGGACGCGACCTTGCCTATCCCACCGAATCGATCCCCGAGCGGTGGTCAAACGATGCCGGACCCGAACAGCTTGCGATCGAAGCGGATTCCGTGAGCCGGATGAGCGAATTGCTCGAGATCCTGCCCGCCAAGCAACGCGAGATCCTGATCCTGCGTGTCGTCGTCGGCCTGTCCGCCGAGGAGACCGCGGCCGCCGTCGGCAGTACCACCGGGGCGGTCCGAGTCGCCCAGCACCGCGCGCTGTCGCGCCTGAAGTCCGAGTTGGTCGCGGCAGGTGACTGTGCCTGACTCCCTGGATGAATTCGCCCGCACCGATCTGCTGCTCGATGCGCTGGCCCAGCGCCGGCACGTCGACGTCGAGGACCCCGACGCCGACGTGCTCACCACCCTGCTCGAGGATTGGCGCGACAACCTGAGGTGGCCGCCGGCCAGCGCTCTGGTGACGCCCGAAGAGGCCGTCGACGCGTTGCGTACCGGCTTGGCCGAACGCCGGCGTGGCCATCGTGGCCTGGCCGTCGTCGGATCGGTCGCCGTGGCGCTCCTCGTGCTCAGTGGCTTCGGCGCCATGGTGGTCGAGGCCCGGCCCGGCGCCACCCTGTACGGGTTGCACGCGATGTTCTTCGACCAACCCCAGGTCCACGAAAAGCAGGAAATGCTGGCCGCCAAGGCCGACCTGGCGAAGGTGCAGGAATCGATCGACCGCGGGCAGTGGGACCAGGCCAAGAATCAGCTGACCGAGGTGAGCAGCCTGGTGCAATCGATCGACGACCCGGCCAGCAAACAAGAGCTCACCAACCAGCTGAAGCTACTGAACGCCAAAGTCGAAGCGCGCGATCCGAACGCCACGCTCCCGGCCGCATCGCCCCCCGCGGCGCCGCCCGGTCCGGCGACCGCGATTCCGGCCGCGCCGCCCGCCGCGTCGGTCGCACCGACGAAGGAGGGAACGCCCGGGCCGATCAGCCCGCCGGCCGTCGCGCCGAGCGTGTCGACGAGTCCATCAGTGGGCAAACATCACCATCACGGGCAGACGCCACCCCCGGTAGCGCCGTTGGCTCCGAATCAGTGAGTCGTCAGTGCCGGCGGTGGAAACCGTCGGCGTCTGACGTCGCCTCGTTGAGCGAGGCGTCGGCGTAACCCCGGCAGTAATCCCACGTGACGTAGGCGTCCGGCTCGGGGTCGTAGGCGGGTTCGTGCGGACGCACGGTGCCATCGATCAACAGCTGCAACAGGTTGGCCCGCAGCATGTCCCAGTCGTGGTAATGATCTTGCTGACATTCGTCGCAGCACACCACCAGTCCGCGGACACCCTTGTGCGCCAGCAGCGCTTCGTACACGGCCAGATCGGCGAGGTCGGCCTCGACGGCCATCCGCTCTTGCTGATCCAGGGGCTGGCCCGGCTCGACGGCTTCCAGCGCCGCCGACGGATCGCAGGGGTCGTCGGCGAAAGGATCGGGCGGCAAACCCGGTGGGAGGTGGTCGCGCACGCCTCTAGACTACGCAGCCCGCCCGGCATAGCGCCAGCAGGCAGCTACCCGCAGTGCCAGATGGGCGGCCGTGCGGTTTGGTGCGCGCGGCGCGCCCGAGCAAGCGGACGACAGTGGGAGGCGAGCCGATAGGATGGGTCTCTCACGCCGCATCGTATGGAGGGCCCCACTGATGACCCGTGGCACGTCCCACCTGGAAGACAGCTCTGACCTCGTCGGCAGTGCGTACGTGCGGGTGGGGGGCCTTGTCGATGACCCGGTGCCCACCGGAGGCGACAACCCGCACAAGATCGCCATGCTCGGGCTGACGTTCGACGACGTGTTGCTGCTGCCCGCGGCCTCCGACGTGGTGCCCGCCACCGCGGATACCTCCAGCCAGCTCACCAAGAAGATCAGGCTCAACGTGCCGCTGGTGAGCTCGGCGATGGACACGGTCACCGAGTCGCGGATGGCCATCGCGATGGCCCGGGCCGGCGGCATGGGTGTGCTGCACCGCAACCTGCCGGTCGCCGAACAGGCCGGCCAGGTCGAGATGGTCAAACGCTCGGAGGCCGGCATGGTCACCGACCCGGTCACCTGCCGTCCGGACAACACCCTGGCCCAGGTCGACGCGATGTGCGCGCGGTTCCGGATCTCCGGCCTGCCGGTGGTCGACGAGTCGGGCGCGCTGGTCGGCATCATCACCAACCGCGACATGCGATTCGAGGTCGACCAGACCAAGAAGGTCGCCGAGGTGATGACGAAGGCCCCGCTGATCACCGCGCAGGAGGGCGTGTCCGCCGACGCGGCGCTGGGACTGTTGCGGCGCCACAAGATCGAGAAGCTGCCCATCGTCGACGGCCACGGCCGGCTGACCGGGCTGATCACCGTCAAGGACTTCGTCAAGACCGAGCAACACCCGCTGGCCACCAAGGACAGTGACGGCAGGCTGCTGGTCGGCGCGGCCGTCGGTGTCGGCGGCGATGCCTGGGTCCGGGCGATGATGCTGGTCGACGCCGGGGTGGACGTGCTGATCGTCGACACCGCGCACGCGCACAACCGGCTGGTGCTCGACATGGTCGGCAAGCTCAAGGCCGAGGTGGGCGAGAAGGTCGAGGTGATCGGCGGCAACGTCGCCACCCGCTCGGCGGCCGCGGCCCTGGTCGCCGCCGGCGCCGACGCGGTCAAGGTGGGCGTGGGTCCGGGCTCGATCTGCACCACCCGGGTGGTCGCCGGCGTCGGAGCACCACAGATCACGGCGATTCTGGAGGCGGTCGCGGCCTGCGGCACGGCGGGCGTGCCGGTGATCGCCGACGGCGGGCTGCAGTACTCCGGCGACATCGCCAAGGCGCTGGCCGCCGGAGCGTCGACGGCCATGCTGGGGTCGTTGCTGGCCGGCACCGCCGAGGCCCCCGGCGAACTGATCTTCGTCAACGGCAAGCAGTTCAAGAGTTACCGCGGGATGGGGTCGCTGGGAGCCATGGCCGGCCGTGGTTCGGGCGGCGGAAAGTCCTACTCCAAGGACCGCTACTTCGCCGACGACGCGCTGTCCGAAGACAAGTTGGTGCCGGAGGGAATCGAGGGCCGGGTGCCGTTCCGCGGCCCGCTGTCCTCGGTGATCCATCAGCTGACCGGCGGCCTGCGCGCC
>DASTKA010000023.1:0-3438 GCA_035716165.1 Mycobacterium sp.
CGGCGGTGGCTGGTCGGGCGCCGGCGGCGGGCCGGTGACCTTGCTCAGCAGCGCCGAGCCGTAGTCGAGGTGCGACGCGTCTGACTCCACCCAGCCGCCGGGCAGGACATAGCTGAATCCACCGACCGCGTTGGTGATCCGGCCGGCGTTCGGGTCAGCCGGCGGTGGCGGCGGCGCGTTGGGGTCGACGGGCGGCGGCGCCCCGTTCGGGTTGGGCGGCGGCGGGGCGGCGTTGGGATCACCCGGTGCCGGTTGCCCGTTCGGCGCCTGGGCGCCCGGCGGCGCGCCGGGCGGGGCCGCGGCCGGGCTTGGCGGGACTGGGGTCGGCACCTCGGGATCGGCGTAAGAGGTTGCCGGCAACGCGATGGCGACGGCGCTGGCGCCGGTCACCGCGGTGATTGCCAGTGTCGTCCACAGTCCTTTGCGACGGGTCGAATTCGGGTCCACCTGCTCCATGGCGACGAACCTACCGTGTTACCGCTGTGACGCAAGGAACTTTGCGGACTATTGCGTTGCAATCTTTCCCGGGGCAGGGCCGCCCGTTGGAACGGCTCAACGAGCGGCGGGATGCAGCGCCACTTCGTGGGCCTTGACCGAGAACCACACCCGATCCCCCGGTGCTAATTGCAGTTCCGAGGCGGCGTCGACGGTGATCTCCGCAGCCACTCCCGGAGCACCGTCGGGCTGTTGTGCGCCGCGCACCAACACCGCCGGACCGCGGACATCCATCTCGGCCACCGTGACCTCAACGGTGTTGCGGGGGCTGCCATGTGGCCGCTCGCGATAGACGGCCACCGCCGTTGGCGGGAACACCGCGATCGCATGCTGTCCCGGCGAGCACGGTTCGCCGTTCACCGGTGGGGCCGCATACCAGCGGTCACCCGAGTCCGCCTGCAGCGAGCCGTCCCGGTCGACGGTTCCGTTCACCAGGTTGATGCCCGCGATGCGGGCCGCGAAATGACTTCGGGGCGCGGTGAGAACATCTGGCACCGAGCCGATTTCGGCGATTCTGCCCGACTCGAGCACCAGGACGCGGTCGGCCAGGGTGAACACGTCGAGCAGGTCGTGGGTCACCAGGACCGCCGCACAGCCGATGCGGGCGATGACCCTGCGCAGCACCGCCCGGATCGCGGCGGCCGCGGCGACGTCGAGGCCCGCCAGCGGTTCATCGAGCAACAACACGTCGGGTTGGGCCGCCAGCGCCCGGGCGATCGCGACCCGCTGGGCTTGTCCGCCGGACAGCTGTCGCGGTTTGCGGTCGGCAAAGTGTTCCGCATCCACCTCACGCAACCAGTGCAGCGCCGTGTCGGTTTCCCTGGTGCGGGCCCGGCGCAACCTCGCGCGCCTGTTGTGCGGTCCGAAAGCGACATTGGCGGCAACGCTCATGTGCGGGAACAGCAGCGCGTCTTGCAGCAGCAGCCCGACCCGACGGTCGTGCGTCGCCACGCTTGTCCCGGCCGCCGTGTCGGTCAAGACCCGGTCCCCCAGTCGCACTAACCCGTGATCGGGACGAAGCAGGCCGGCTATGACATGCAGGACGGTCGATTTGCCCGCGCCATTGGGGCCGAGCACGGCGAGCACCTCACCAGCGGACACCGAGAACTCCACGTCGAGGTGGCGGTCCGCGACGACCGCGCGCAGCTGCAATTCGCTCATCGTCGCGCTTGCCCGGTGCCAGTCCCGGTGAGCCGGCGCGTGCCCAGGCCCAGCACCACCAAGGCCGCTACCACCACCAACAGGATCGAGAGCGCCACAGCGGCATCGGCGTCGGTCACCCGTTGCAGGTAGATCTCCAGCGGCAGCGTGCGGGTCACCCCCTGCCGGGACCCGGCGAACGTCAGCGTCGCGCCGAACTCGCCCAGCGAGCGGGCGAAGGCCAGCACCGCCCCCGACACCAGGCCCGGCAACAGCAGCGGCAGGGTGACGCGCCACCAGATGACGCTCGGGCGGGCTCCGAGCGTCGCGGCCACCACCTCGAAATCGGCGCCCGCGGTACGCGCGGCACCCTCGAGAGAAATCACCAGGAACGGCAGCGAGACAAAGGTCTGTGCCAGCACCACTGCGGTGGTGCTGAACGCGATGCTGACACCGGCGGCTTCCAGATACCGCCCGAGCAGTCCGAGCCGGCCGAACGCGTACAGCAACGCGATTCCGCCCACCACCGGCGGCAGCACCAGGGGCAGCAGGATCAGCGGCCGCAGTAACCGGACTACCCGCGCCGTGCTGCGCGCCAGCACCATCGCCATCGGCACCCCGAGCAGCAGGCACAGCGACGTGCTGGCGGCGGCGGTCTTCAGGCTCAGCAACAACGCCGTCTCCGACGACGGGCTGGTGATCAGCGACCAGAAATTCGGCCAGTCGACCTTGACCGCGATGGCCAGCAACGGCAGCACCACGAAGACGGTCCCCACGGCCGCGGGAAGGTAGACCCAGCGGGGCAGATCTGTTGGCCGGTGCATGGGCGACCTCAGGGTTTCGCGAAACCGGCCTGGGCCAGGATTTGCTGACCGGTGGGCGAGGTCACCAGTTCAACGAACTTCTGTGCCTGGGTGGCGAGCGGCGCCTTCCTCAGGACGCCGATGGGATAGACGTTGACCGCGCCGGCGGCCTCGGGGAAGTTCACCGTCGCCACCTTGGCGCCGGCGTTCTTGGCGTCGGTCACATAGACCAGCGCGGCGTCGGCCTGGCCGCTGGTGACCTTGTCGAGGGCGTCGGTCACGCTGAGTTCTTCGCTGACCGGGTTGAGACGAATGCCGGTGCTGTCTTCGACGCGATGGGTCGCCGCCCCGCACGGGACCGGCCGCTGGCAGATCACCACGTTGAGGCCGGGCTTGGCCAGATCGGCGAATGATCCGATCTTTTTGGGGTTGCCCGGCGCGGTGACGATGACCAGCGTGTTCGACGCGAAGGTCGTCGGATCGCCGGTCAGCAGGCCGGCCTTGCTGACCGTGTCCATCTCGGCGGTGTCGGCCGAGGCGAAGACGTCGGCCGTCGCGCCCTGCGTCAACTGGGTGGCCAGGTCGGAGGAGCCGGCGAACTCGAAGTCCACGCCAAGACCGGGATTTTGGGCTCTGAACTGCTGGCCGATCTGGGTGAACGCCGGTTTGAGAGATGCCGCGGCGAACACCACCACCTTGCCGGACGCCTGCGAAGGCTGCGCAGAGGGCGACTTCGAACTGCATCCGATCAGGCCCGCTATCGACACCGTGAAAAGCAGAGCGGACAGGATCACGATCCGGCGCATGGATGAACCCTAGTCCGCCGATGATGCGGTCCATTCGGCGGTTGAATCGCCGCAAGAAAGTGACGGACGAATAGTTATGCAAATGATTCACGCGTCGCGCCGGCGAAAGTTTCGTTCGCTAGCTACTGTCCAGTAACATATCTGAGACCGATGCCATAACGCGTGAACACGAGGAGGTCATGGCAGTGGAGGTG
>DASTKA010000024.1:0-4549 GCA_035716165.1 Mycobacterium sp.
ATCGGGTATGCGTCCTGATTCTTCGGCCGGCCCCGCCACCGTCCGCTGCGGCGGACGCCGGCAGCGGCCTGCCCGTGCGCGCCGAACGCGGGATCGAGGGCCATGACGACGGCATCGAACCAGGAGAAGTCGATGTAATCGCCTGTGCCACAGCGCAATCGATTGTAATACGCCGCAAGGGCGGCCCACGCCGCCTGGACGGCGGCGGTCGCCGAAGCGATGCCGTCCGGCGGCAACACGGGGGTGCCCGTGGCGGGGCCGGACCGAGACAGCGCGCCACACATCGCGTACAGCACGGGATCGGTGGCACGCCAGGACGACCGCGAACCCGTCGCGCCGAAGTCGGTGATCGACAGGACCACGAGGTGCGGGTAGCGGGCGGCCAACTCCTCGCCCGAGGTCCCGAACATGGCCCCGCGCTCGTCCGCGCCGGTGTCCACGACGATGTCGGCCTCGGCGGCCAGGTCCAGGAAGCAGGCGCAGTCCTCGTCATCGAATGGGTCGAGTACCGCGCTGCGTTTGTTGGCGTTGTGCACGGCGAACGAAATGCTGGCACCACGCAGCGTGGGTGGCGCATCCCGTCCCGGGCACCCGTCCGGCGCCTCCACCTTCAGGACGTCGGCACCCAGGTCCGCGAACAGCCGGGTGACCGCGTCGGCGACGCCGCTCGACAAGTCGAGGACACGCACGGCATCGAGCAAGCCGTCAGCCATCTGGACACCGTACCTGCCTGGTCAGGCCGCTGCGCGGTGGGCGTTCCGCACGCGTATCGACCGTCAACGCGGCCAAAGTGCCCGGTGGGCAAGCTGATTCGGTTCACCACGATCGGCTTGGGCGCCACGCGCGGTCCGAAGTCGGGGGCGGCACGGCGTCGGCTATCGTCACAGGCCGATCCGCCCGGCCCGCCCGTCGTCTCATGGAGGAATCCCTATGACCGCGCACCTGAGCTACGTCGAGGCCGTCGTGGTCGGCGCGTTCCAAGGCGTCACGGAGCTTTTCCCCGTGTCCAGCCTGGGCCACGCGGTGCTGGTGCCGGCGCTGGTCGGCGGGCGATGGGCCCAGGATCTCAGCGTCTCGGCGCCCAAATCGCCGTATCTCGCGTTCATCGTCGGCCTGCACGTGGCCACCGCCGCGGCCCTGCTGGTCTTCTTCTGGCGTGACTGGGTGCGCATTCTCTCCGGCTTCTTCTCGTCGCTGCGTCATCGGCGGATCCAGACGCCCGACGAGCGGCTGGCGTGGCTGATCGTGGTGGGCACCATCCCGGTGGGTCTGGCCGGGCTGGCGCTCGAACAGCTGTTCCGCACCACGCTCGGCAGGCCCGTCCCCGCGGCGGCCTTCCTGCTGCTCAACGGGATCGCGCTCTACGCGGGCGAAGTGCTGCGCCGACGCGTCGCGCCCGCGCCGGAGAACTCCGCTGTATCCGGCGAAGAGCCCGAACACGGCGACGAGGCTTCCGACCGCCGGCTCGCCGAACTCTCCCTGCCCCGCGGCGCGGTGATCGGTGCGGCGCAAATCCTGGCCCTGCTCCCCGGTATCAGCCGCTCGGGCATCACCATCGTGGCCGGGCTGTGGCGGGGCCTGTCGCACGAAGACGCCGCCCGGTTTTCCTTCCTGCTTGCGACGCCGATCATCCTGGCCGCGGGCGTGTACAAGATTCCGGAACTCTTCGGGCCGCTCGGTGCCGGAATCGGGGGCCAGGTGCTGGCCGGCAGCGTCGTCTCGTTCGTCTGCGCCTACCTCGCGGTGCGCTTCCTGACGCGGTATTTCGAGACCCGCACGCTGACGCCCTTCGCGATCTACTGCGCCCTGGCCGGCGGTGCCAGCCTGGTGTGGTTTGCCCTGAGCTGACTCGGCTGGCGCCGGCGACGGCTGCGCCGGGGTTGTTGCGCGGGGCGACTTCGAGTGCTGTGCTTAGCCCACTCGAAGTTGACACCCGTCAAGAATGTGGAGGGCACCCGAGATGGCCGATTCGGCTTCGGTGGGCGTGAAGGTCCGCGGCAAGGTCGTCGTGATCACCGGTGGCGCCCGGGGAATCGGGCTGGCCACCGCCACCGCGCTGCACAAGCTGGGTGCCAAGGTCGCCATCGGTGACGTCGACGAGGTGCGGGTGAAGGAGTCGGGCGCCGACCTGGGCCTCGACGTCTACGGAAAGCTCGACGTCACCGACCCTCACTCCTTCGCCGATTTCCTGGACGAAGTCGAGCGACAGCTCGGCCCGATCGACGTGCTGATCAACAACGCCGGCATCATGCCCGTCGGCCGGATCGTCGACGAGCCGGACGCGGTCACCCGGCGGATCCTGGACATCAACGTCTACGGCGTGATGCTGGGCAGCAAGCTGGCCGCCCAGCGAATGGTTCCCCGCGGCAAGGGACACGTCATCAACGTCGCGTCATTGGCGGGTGAGCTTTACATCGTCGGCCTGGCCACCTACTGCGCCAGCAAGCATGCGGTGGTCGCGTTCACCGATGCGGCCCGGCTCGAGTACCGGTCGGCCGGGGTGCAGTTCTCCGTGGTCTTGCCGACGTTCGTCAACACCGAGTTGGTCGTCGGGACTCCCGGCATGAAGGGGTTCCGCAACGCCGAGCCCGCCGAGATCGCCGACGCCATCGTCAACCTGGTGGCACACCCCAAGCCCCGAGTACGGATCACGAAGCCTGCCGGCGCGATGGTGGTGTCGCAGAGGTTCTGGCCGCGCCGAATCGCCGAGGGGCTCAACCGGATACTCGGCGGCGATCACGTCTTCACCGACGACGTCGACGTCGCCAAGCGTCAGGCGTACGAGGCCCGCGCCCGCGGCGAAGAGTAGTCGCGCGCACGAGCATTGTTCGCCGAAGGCGCGGACAATCGACCCGGTGAGCCTAGAAACTCGAACCTCCGCGCCCGCGCAATCTCCGCTCTCCGACGACGAACTAGCACTCATCGACAAGTACTGGCGTGCCGCCAACTATCTGTCTGTCGGCCAGATCTATCTACTCGACCATCCGCTGCTCAAAGAGTCGCTCTCCACCGAGCACGTCAAACCGCGGCTGCTCGGGCACTGGGGCACCACGCCCGGGCTCAACATCGTCTACGCACACCTGAACCGGATCATTCGAAACCGCGACGCCGACGTCATCTATGTGACCGGGCCGGGTCATGGCGGCCCCGGGCTGGTGGCCAACGCCTATCTGGAAGGCACCTACAGCGAGGTATATACCGGCATCGAGGAGGACACCGAAGGGCTGCGCAAGCTGTTCCGGCAGTTCTCCTTTCCGGGCGGCATCCCCAGCCACGTCGCGGCCCAGACGCCGGGATCCATTCACGAGGGGGGCGAGCTCGGCTACGCGCTGGTGCACGCCTACGGCGCGGCCCTGGACAATCCGTATCTGGTGGTGGCATGCGTCGTCGGTGACGGCGAGGCCGAAACCGGGCCGTTGGCGGCCAGCTGGCACTCCAACAAGTTCCTCAACCCGGTGACCGACGGCGCCGTGCTGCCCATCCTGGCGCTCAACGGATACAAGATCGCCAACCCGACGGTTCTGGCCCGGATCCCGCACGACGAGCTGGAGTCACTGCTGCGCGGCTACGGCTACCGGCCGATCACGGTCGCCGGCGACGACCCGGCCGACGTGCACCAGCAGCTGGCCGCCGCGCTCGACGACGCGTTCGACGACATCGCGGCCATCCAGGCCGCAGCCCGCGGCGGCGGTCCTACGGAGCGACCGGTGTGGCCGATGATCGTGCTGCGCACGCCCAAGGGTTGGACCGGGCCCAAGACGGTGGACGGCAAGAAGGTCGAGGGCACCTGGCGCTCGCATCAGGTGCCGCTGTCCGAGACACACGACAACCCCGAACACCGCGCCCAGCTCGAGGAGTGGCTGCGCAGCTACGCACCCGAGCAGCTTTTCGACGAAAGCGGCAGGCTGCGCGACGAATTGCGGGCGCTGGCACCCACCGGCGATCGGCGGATGAGCGCCAACCCGCACGCCAACGGCGGGCTGTTGCTGCACGACCTGGACCTGCCGGACTTTCGCGACTACGCCGTGGCCGTCGACCGGCCGGCGGCCGCCATGCACGAGGCCACCCGGGTGCTGGGCACTTTCCTGCGCGACGTGATCGCCCGCAACCGGGATCGGTTCCGGCTGATGGGGCCCGACGAGACGGCCTCCAACCGGCTCGACGCCGTCTTCGGATCGACCGACAAGGTGTGGCTTTCGGAGGTCGAGCCCGATGACGAACACCTCGCGCCCGACGGCCGCGTGATGGAGGTGCTCTCCGAGCACCTCTGCCAGGGCTGGCTGGAGGGCTATCTGCTGACCGGGCGGCACGGGCTGTTCAACTGCTACGAGGCATTCGTGCACATCGTCGACTCGATGCTCAACCAGCACGCGAAATGGCTTGCCACCAGCCGCGAATTGCCGTGGCGCCGGCCCATCGCGTCGCTCAACTACCTGCTCAGCTCGCACGTCTGGCGCCAAGACCACAACGGGGCGTCCCACCAGGACCCGGGCTTCATCGACCTCGTCGCCAACAAGCGGCCCGAGCTGACCCGCGTCTACCTGCCGCC
>DASTKA010000025.1:0-3145 GCA_035716165.1 Mycobacterium sp.
CTGGGCGAGGTCGCGGTAGGCCTGCGGATTCACGTTGACCCACATCTCGGCGCCTGTTCCGGCGACCGGGCCCTTCACCTGCGCGGGCGACCCGACCGCCAGCATGCCGGCCGGGATCTGGGTCCCGGCCAGCACCAGGGACCCGGCCGCGACCAGGCTGCGCGCGCCGATCACCGCTCCGTCCAGCACCGTCGCGTGGTTGGCGATCAGCGCCTCGGGCCCGACATGAACCCCGTGAATGACGCACAGGTGCGCCACCGTCGCGCCCGGACCGATGTCGACCGGGATCCCGGGCGGCGCGTGCAGCACCGATCCGTCTTGGACGTTGGCGCCCTCGCGCACCACGATGGGCCCGTAGTCGCCGCGCAATACGGCGTTGAACCAGACCGAGGCACCCGCCTCCACCACGACGTCGCCGATCAGAGTGGCCGTCGGGGCCACGAAAGCGGTGGGATCGACCCGTGGCGCGCGGCCCTCGAACGCAAACAGCGGCATCGTTTAGATATACCCCGAGCTCGCATAGGCCGCGCGATATCCCAGGCAGACGCGCCGTCATTGCGCGGATCCGCCGCAAAACTGTAACGTGTTCTAGTTAGAGGCCCAGCAAGTTGGAGGTGACAGGTGAGTACCGACACCAAGGCGGTCGGCATCCGGGAGATCGATCCCGGCGCATTGCCGACCAGGTACGCCCGCGGCTGGCACTGCCTGGGCGTTGCCAAGGACTTTCAGGACGGTAAGCCGCACTCGATCGAGGCTTTCGGCACCAAGCTGGTGGTTTTCGCCGACTCGCAGGGCGAACTGAAGGTCCTCGACGGCTACTGCCGCCACATGGGCGGCGATCTGACTGAGGGCACCATCAAGGGCGACGAGGTGGCCTGTCCCTTCCACGACTGGCGCTGGGGTGGCGACGGCCGCTGCAAGCTGGTGCCTTACGCCAAGCGCACACCCAAGACGGCGCGCACCCGGTCGTGGACGACCGACGTGCGTGGTGGTTTGTTGTTCGTCTGGCACGACCACGAGAACAATCCGCCGGATCCGGCGGTGCGCATTCCGGACATCCCGGAATCCCATAGCGACGAGTGGACCGAGTGGCGGTGGAACAGCATCCTCATCGAGGGATCCAACTGCCGCGACATCATCGACAACGTCACCGACATGGCGCACTTCTTCTACATCCATTTCGGGTTGCCGACGTACTTCAAGAACGTGTTCGAGGGTCACATCGCGTCGCAGTACCTGCACAACGTGGGCCGGCCCGACGTCAACGATCTCGGCACGTCTTACGGCGAGGCGCACCTGGATTCCGAGGCGTCCTACTTCGGCCCGTCGTTCATGATCAACTGGCTGCACAACAGCTACGGCGGCTACAAGGCCGAGTCGATCCTGATCAACTGCCACTACCCGGTGACCCAGAACTCGTTCATGCTGCAGTGGGGCGTCATCGTCGAAAAGCCCAAGGGCATGGACGAAAAGATGACCGACAAGCTGTCGAAGGTGTTCACCGAGGGCGTCAGCAAGGGATTCCTGCAGGACGTCGAGATCTGGAAGCACAAGACCCGCATCGACAACCCCTTGCTGGTCGAGGAGGACGGCGCGGTCTACCAGTTGCGCCGTTGGTATCAGCAGTTCTACGTCGACGTCGCCGACATCGAACCGGAGATGGTGGAGCGCTTCGAGATCGAGGTGGACACCACTCGGGCCAACGAGTACTGGAATGCCGAGGTCGAGGAGAACCTGAAGGCCAAGGACGCCGAGGCGGACGAGGCGGTTACCGACGACGTGCCGGCCAAGCAACACTAGGAATCATGGGCGACGATCAGCCGGCGGTACCGGACGTCGATCAGCTTGCGCGGTCGATGTTGTTGCTGCACGGCGATCACCACGACCACGACGAGCGTCCGGCCGGCCCCGAGCCCAAGGGCCGATCCTGGTCGAAGTCAAGGGATTTCACCCACGATCCGCAGCGCGCCGCGGCCGTTTCGGAAGCCAGTCGCGCCGACCGCGAGCGCTACCTCAACTCGGGTCTGCTGCCGGTGGACTGCCGGTTCTGCCACGTGCGGGTCACCGTCCGCAGGCTCGGGCCGGGACACACCGCGGTGCAATGGAACACAGAGGCGTGGCAGCGCTGCGCGCACTTCACCGAGGTGCGCGAGTCCGGGGGCGATACCGCCCGCATCAGGTCGTGCCCCAAACTCGCTGACAGCATTGAGCATGCGGTCGCCGAGGGCTACCTGGACGACGATCCGGACGAAGGCTGAGCGCGTGGGGTTTACAGGCCCGCGAATCGCTCCTTGACCGACTCGGTGCTAAGACCGTAGTCGGCCAGCGAGTAGGTGTGCTTGGGCGCCCGCTCGCCGGACTGACTGTCGGCGTGGGCCTTTTCCATGGCGGCCTTGGCTTCTTCGGTGAGCGTCAGGCCGAAGTGCCGATAGATGTCGGCCACCGTGCCCATGGGGTCCGCGATCAATTCCTTGTAGTCGACGTCGTAGAACTGGGACGGACTGTATTTGGCCCGCGCGGTGTTGAATCGCTCCAGCCCTCGCGACCAGGTTTCCACTGCGTCAGCACCGATTTGGGCGCCGGTGAACGACGTAGACCAGCCCTCGGCGGTGTGCTGCGCCAGCGAGCACATCGAGGCCATGATCGTTTCCACCGGGCGATGAGTCTGGATCACCAACGCATCGGGATACGTCGCCATCAACGCGTCCAACGCGAACAGGTGGCTGGGATTCTTCAGCACCCACCGCTTGTCGGCGTCGTTGAGCCCGATCAACTGAAGGTTGCGGCGGTGCCGCTGATATGACGGCGTCCAGTCCTGTTTTGCGAGCCACTGGGCGTAACTGGGCAGGTGCGCCAGCGTCTCGTAGGACACCGAATGCAGCGACTGGCGCAGCAGCTGCCAGCACTCCTCCAGCTCGTAGGCGGCCATGAAATGCAAACCGGTGTAGCCGGGGTTGTCCTGGTGGTGCTGGGTGAACTGGGCGTCGAGCTGGCGATACAGCGGGTGCGACTCCCAGGTCTCGCGCGGCGGACGCGGTTGCGGAAACTCGGCCAGCCACATGTGCAGACCCTGATGCGCGGGATCGGCGCCCAGGAGCCGGTGCAGCGCGGTGGTCCCGGTGCGCACCAGGCCGGTGACAAAGAT
>DASTKA010000026.1:0-7657 GCA_035716165.1 Mycobacterium sp.
CGTAGATGACCCGGGCGTTGGCGCAGCCTTCCTGGTTGGCCACGCCGATGTCGATCGCCGCGCGCCGGGCCACCTCGCGCAGGGTCTCGTCGTCCGCGAATGCTTCGGCACCGATGATGGTCCCGCTGCGTTTGGGGTCCAGCGCGATCAGCTCCAAGCCGGGTTGAATGTAGCGGGTCACGTGCCTGACCGACGCCAATCCGCCCCAGGCCACGATCTTTTCGATGTGATGCGGCTGGTAGAGGCTTTCCTCGACGGCCAGATCGCCGCCCTTCCAGTAGCCGACGGTCAAATGTTTGGTGATCGGATGATCCGGTGCGATGTCGGCCAGGGTGCGGGCAATGGCGATCGCGGTGAGGGGATCGTTGGACGGCGCCTTGACGATCACGTCGGAGCGGGTGATCACCGAACGCAGGATGGTCACCGCCGAGACCAGGCCGCCGTTGCCCGCCGGGATGTGCAGCACGCGCGACCCGAAGGCACGCACGCGCAATTCACGGCCGTCGCCCAACGTGTGCGGCACCCAACCGTTGAGGTAGTCGAGTCCGACCTGAGTGTCAGCGATTTCGGTGACATTGGCGCGGGAAAACAGCGGTGGCAGAACGCGATAGCTGTTCTTGAGCATCTCCGCCGGCAACACGTTGGCGACCAGCGAGGCCTCATAGGCCTCCTGTAGGTAGGTGTTCGTTTCGAAATCCAACGCGTCGCCGAGGGCGGCGAGTACGTCGAGGATTTCGTCGAAGCTCACCTCGTAGAGGTCGCTCATCTGCCCCGGGTTCTTCAGCGGCATGCTTTCGACGTACTTGCTCATGTCCGGCGCCTGGAATTGCGCGGCGCCGATCCGGGTCTCGAATGGCACCAGATCGTCGGTGATGACCTGGCCCCGCAAGAACAGGGGAACGGTGTACGCGATCACAGGTCCACACCCTTCATGAAGTTGACCGCTTCGTTGTGCACCTCCTGCGTTGCGGCGCAGGTGATTCGGTCGTCCTCAACACCTTGCTTCTCGCTGTAGCGAATGATGTCTTTCTCGAACGCGACGCTGGCCTGCCCGCAGGGGCAGCGCAGGTCCCAGTCGATCGTGACTTCGTCGCCGGAGATGACGCCACCCCAGTGGGCGCGCAGCAGGATGTCGTACACGGCCGCGCGGCCTGTCTGGACGCCGGTTCTGGGAAGCGGTTCGCTGGTGTCGGGATCGAGCACAAACGGGATGACCCACGGCGCCACGTGATAGCGGCCCTGGCTGCATCCCCAGTGGAACGTACTCGATTCGGAGAAGCCGTAACCGATCTGGATGCGGTCGACGCCGAGAAACTCTTTGATGACGTCCATGAAGTCGACAGGTAGCGCAACGCCTTTCATGCCCCCGCCGGTCAGAATCGCCGACTCCGGCGCGAACACGTTTCGCACTCCGCGCTGCAGACCGGCCTTCGCGATGTCGTACATCAGGTGGTAGGTGCCCAACATGAACACCCGCTTCCCGCGCAGCTGGTCGGTGATGCGGGTGAAAAACGCATCCATGTCCTCGGCTTGGCGCGCCTGCATCGCGATGAACTCGTCCTTACGTGCAGCCAGCGCCGGATCGATCTCGAGCCGGTCGAGCTCGCCGCGCGATGCCGCCGCTCGCATCTTGGACGCCAGAAACATCAGGTCGGTGTCGACCGCAAACGGATACAGCGCATGAAATCTGGTTTCATCGCCGCCGGTGAAACCCCGCTTGATCATGTTGGCGATGCGCAGGTGACCGAGCTTGCCGCTGGCGAAGTTGGGCCACACCACGTCGACCGACGGGTTGAGTTCCGCCGCTGTCGGCTCGTGACCAAAGGTCTGAAATAGGCAGATCTTCCACAGCGTCATGCCCTCTTCGGCGCCGCGCTTGTCCTTGGGCAGGATCGAGATTGTGCCGGTAGTGCCACTAGAGGTGATGACCTCCAGGGGAGTCTGTGCGTCGAGACGGTCGATCCAGTCGTCGATGCCGGTGCACCCGCTGGTGTCCACACCTGTCAGGTCGTAGCTGGTGAGCTTGTCCAGCCAACGGGTCATCAGGTCGAAGCGCTTCTTGTCGATCAGCGCCGCAGGGTAGGACTTGAAGGCTGTATGCGAGAACATCAGCGGGACAACATCATTGAAGTCGTCGAGTGCGGTGATGCCCAGTCGGTCGGCCAATTTGCGCAGCATCTCGATGCTTTGGTAGTGCTCGGTGAAGCGGATGCGCATGGCCCTGCGCTGCAGTTCCTCCAGCTCGTGGCGGCCGATGCTGTGCATCTGCGTATAGGACTGGCCGAAGAAGCTGATCGGGTCGTTCATGAACTCGTGCACGAGTCGTGCGGTTTCTTCCGTGACCGTCATCAGGGATCCCTCGATTCGTCGCCGCCCCTGGCGGGTCACCATAGCCCTAAAATGCAGTTGTACGCAAGAGTGCAGTCAACTGCAAATTGGGGCCGGCGCCGACTGGGTAGTGCCCCGTCGGGCGCTGCGCCGCATCAGCCGCGGCGCCACCACCCGATGCAGCGGGCCGATCAGCGCCCAGACCGCTCGGGCGGCAACCCGGCGCCGGTAGTGCAGGCGGGTGGTGAGCACCGCACGCCGACCGTCCTGGCGGCGCAGCGTCAGCTCGCCGCGCATCAGCGGCCCGCGCGTCGCCAACACCAGCTCGTCTGGATCGGAACGAACGATCGGCCAGCCGATGAGGTGACCGGAAGACCGGGACGGACCGAGGCGCAGCCTCAGCACGTTGCGATGGATCCACAGCACCAGGTTTCCGCCCACACCCGGCCGGTCGCCGAGCCCGTCGCGGAAGGACTGCTCGGCGGTGCGCACGTCGCCGCTGGCGATTGGGACTTCGAAGACGTCCACGTAGTCGGCCGCGGTCTCGCCCGTTTGCGCCCGCGAGTCGAGAACCGTTGCGGCGACACGCTTCAGGGTCCGCCGTACGACGATGCGGTGCCCGCCGGTGCCGATCACCAGCGCCCGATACGCCTTGCCGTGGATACCGGGGAAGGCCGCCCAGGTGGCCGCCCGCAGCCGGGTACGCGCGGGCTCGTCGAGCGCATCGAGCTCGAACACCCACCGGTAGACGGCGAACCAGTGGCGGCCCTTCAGGGCGAACCGCGCCGGCGGTCGGGCCTCGTCCAGGACGAAGCCGAACGGCACGGTCGACGGGTCGTGCGGGTCGCGGCACATGACCCGCAGCAGCGCCGCCCACGTGTCGTCGCGGTTCGCGTCGATGGTTATGGCATGCTCGTCGATATAGAGTAATCGTTCCATATAGAAGGAATGTACTAGATCATGGCCCCTCCGCGGAAGCATGAAACCGATGTGATCCTCGACGCAGCCCGGGCGCTGGTGCTCGCCGGGGGACCGCGCGCCGCCAGCGTGGCGGCGATCGCGAAAGCCAGTGGCGCACCGGCGGGCACGCTGTATCACCGGTTCGGCAACCGGGACGGCATCCTGACGGCGGCGTGGTTGCGCGCGCTGGGCCGCTTCCAGGAGCGGGCGCTGGCCGCCGACGGCGATACCGCGGCGGACACCGCCGTCGCGATGGCCGTGGCCGCCGTCAGCTTCGCGCGCGCCCTGCCCTCCGATGCCCGCCTGCTGTTGACGATCCGGCCCGGCGACCTGCTCGACGAGGAGCCCGACGCCGCATTCCAGCAGACGCTCGCCACGATGAACGCCCCGCTGACACAACGCGTCGCGGCGTTGGCCCGGCAGCTGTATGGGAACTCCCGGCCGCGATCCGTCGATGCCGTCGCGCGAGCGGTGGCCGACCTGCCTTACGCCGTGGTGCGGCGCCACGCGCACGACGACCCGATGCCGGCCTGGCTCGAAAAAGATGTCGCGGCGTCGGCCCTGGCCGTGCTACGGAGCTTCGGCGAACGCCCGTAGCGACTCGACCTGCATGGGATCCAAAGAGGGGCGGACGTTTTCGCGGGCCGCCGCCAGGTCGGCGGCCGTCACGTCGGTGGCGTCGATCGATCGGCGCATGGCCGTGAGTGCGGCCTCCCGCAGCAGCGCCACGCAGTCGGCGGCGCTGTAGCCGTCGAGCCCCGCCGCCACCTCGTCGAGATCGACGTCGGCGCTCAGCGGAATGGATTTGCCTGCGGTGCGCAAGATTTCGCGGCGAGCCGCGGCGTCGGGTGGTTCGACGAAGACCAGCCGCTCCAGTCGGCCCGGGCGCAGCAGCGCGGGGTCGATGAGATCCGGCCGGTTGGTGGCGCCCAGCACGACCACGTCGCGCAGCGGATCGACGCCGTCGAGTTCGGTCAGCAGCGCGGCCACCACCCGGTCGGTGACGCCGGAATCGAAGCTCTGCCCGCGTCGCGGTGCCAGCGCATCCACCTCGTCGAGGAAAACCAGCGAGGGCGCCGAATCCCGGGCGCGCCGAAACAGTTCGCGCACGGCCTTTTCCGAGCTGCCCACCCACTTGTCCATCAGCTCGGAGC
Source organism: Mycobacterium sp. (assembly GCA_035716165.1). Taxonomy (GTDB): domain Bacteria; phylum Actinomycetota; class Actinomycetes; order Mycobacteriales; family Mycobacteriaceae; genus Mycobacterium. The sequence goes on from DASTKA010000026.1 coordinate 4,443, forward strand.
CCTTGACGGCGTGCACGGACAGCTGGCCGGTGCTGGCCAGCGCACGCACGATGAACGTCTTGCCGCAGCCGGGCGGCCCATACAGCAGCACCCCCCGCGGCGGCTGCACACCCAATCGCGCGAAGGTGTCTGGATGCTGCAACGGCCACAGCACGGCCTCGGTCAGCGCCTGCCTGGCCTCGGCCATGTCGCCGACGTCGTCGAGCGTGATGTTGCCGACGCTGACTTCCTCGCTGGCCGAGCGCGACAGCGGGCGGATGACGGTCAGCGCGCCGACCAGGTCCTCCTGTTTGAGCTCCGGCGGCCGGCCGTCGGCGCTGGCCCGCGACGCCGCCCGCAGCGCCGCCTCACGCACCAGCGCCGCCAGGTCGGCGACAACGAAACCCGGTGTGCGAGAGGAGATCTCGTCGAGGTCGAGGTCGCCGGTGGGCACGTTGCGCAGCAGCGACTCCACCAGTGCTTTGCGGGTGCCGGCGTCGGGAAGAGGCAGGCCCAGCTCGCGGTCGCACAGATCGGGCGCTCGCAGCCGCGCGTCGAGCTGGTCGGGTCGCGCGGAAGTGGCGATCAGGGCGACGCCCGCGCTGGCCACCGCCGTGCGCAGCTCGCCGAGGATCAGCGAGGCCACCGGCTCGGCGGTGGCCGGCAGCAGGGCATCGACGTCGGTGATCAGCAGCACGCCGCCGCCGTCGCGGACCGTCTGCACCGCCGACGCGACGGCCTTGAGCCGATCCTCGGCGCCCAGCGCGCCGACCCCGGGGCCGTCCAGCGTGACCAGCCTGCGGTCGCCGCACACCGCGCGCACCAGGGTCACCTTGCCCACCCCGGCCGGGCCGGAAACCAGCACGCCCAGGTTGGCGCCGGCACCCAATGCATTGAGCAGATGCGGTTCGTCGAGCGCGAGCTTGAGCCATTCCACGAGCTTGGCCGCCTGCGGCTGGGTGCCCTTCAGCTCCTCGACGACCATTTCCGGCCTGGCGACTTCGACCGATACCTGCGGCGCGGCCCCGGCGCCGGACGCAACGCCGGTGCCCCAGGTGATCAGCGAGTTGGGCTGCACGCTGACCGGTCCCTCGGGATCGACGCCCGTGACCGTCAACAGCTCCGACGTCCAGCTGATGCCCACCGCGGTGGCCAGCGCGCGGGTGGCCTCCGACGTCGACGTGCCCGGGCCCAGGTCGCGGGGCAGCAGCGACACGGCGTCACCCACGGTGAGCACCTTGCCCAGCAGGGCTTGTCGCAGCGTGACCGGCGTGACCGACTGGGTGGCCAGCGTCGAGCCGGACAGCGTCACCGACCGTGCGCCGTAGACGGTGACGGCGCCGACGATCACCGCCGTCCCCTCGCGCAGTCCCGCGTTGGACAGTGTCACGTCGTCGAGCAGCACCGTGCTGACCGGCGTGTCCGGGCCGGCCAGCGCGGCTACCGCCGCCGTGGTCCGCGACCCGATCAGCGAAACCGCGTCCCATTCCCGAATCCCCAGTGCGGCAACGGCATTCGGATGCATTCGAATGACGCCCCGGCGGGAGTCGACGGCGGAGGTGTTGAGCCTGGCGGTCAGGGTGAGCTGGCGGGCCGAGTCAGGCCTGCCGGCGGCGCCGCTGCGCGGGCCGGCGCTGCGCGCATCGTCGCCGAAGCGACTCACGGCAAGCGCCTGCCCGGCTTGCGCAGGCCCAGCCTCGCCACGGACCGGCGGTTGGGCTGTGCCCGGCGGATCGCCCGTCGCGTGGCACGGCGCTGCTTGGGTGCGTCATCCCACGCTTCGGGGTGCGCGGCCAGCCACCGCGAGTTGCGAATGGCGAACGGTATATGGCACAGGTAGGCGATGATGATCACCCAGATCAAGAGGTAGGGCGCCAGCACCGCCGCGGCCGCGCAGATCGCCAAGACCGCCAGCAGGGGCGCGGCCCAGCTCGGTGGGACGGAGACCGCGTGCATCTTGCGCATCGGAATCTTGCTGACCATGAGGATCGAGGTCCCGGTGATCCAGATGCACAGGAACAGCTGCGACGTCCACCACCCGTCACCGAACTGCAGCTTGAGCCCGATGAGGCCGATCATCGAGATCGCGCCGGCCGGTGCGGGCATGCCGACGAAGAACTCGTGCGCATAGGACGGCTGACTGCCGTCGTCTTGCAAGGCGTTGAATCGCGCCAGCCGCAAGACGACGCAGACCGCGTAGAGCAGGATCACCACCCAGCCGGCCGGCGAGCTGGTCAGCAGCGTCACGTAGAGCACGATCGCGGGCGTCACGCCGAAGTTCACCGCATCGGCCAGCGAGTCGATCTCTTCGCCCATCCGCGACTGGGCGTCCAGGATGCGGGCCACCCGCCCGTCGAGTCCGTCCAGGATCGCGGCCGCCGCAATCAGCGCCATCGCGGCCTTCGGCTGGTGTTCCAGGGCGAACTTAATCGACGTCAGTCCCGCGCAGACGGCAAGCACCGTCATCGCGCTGGGCAGGATCTGCAGGTTGACCGCCGGCCGTCCGCGCGGCTTGTTGATCATGGCAGCTCGGCCAGGACCGTCTCGCCCGCGATCGCGCGCTGGCCGACTTTCACCAGCGGTTCGGAGCCCGCCGGCAGGTAGGTGTCCAGCCTGGAGCCGAACCGGATCAGGCCGTAGGTGTCACCGATCGACAGCTTGTCCCCGACGTGCGCGTCGCAGATGATGCGCCTGGCCAGCAGCCCGGCGACCTGCACCGCGACGACGTCCGCGCCGTCCGGCGTGCGAATGTGCAGGCTGGTGCGTTCGTTTTCGCTGCTCGCCGCGGCCAGGTCGGCCGAGCCGAACCGGCCCGGCCGGTGCTGCACCGCGATCACCTCGCCGCTTACCGGCGCGCGCTGCACGTGAGCGTCCAGCAGCGACAGGAAGATGCTGATCCGCGGCAGCGGCGCCTCGCCCATGCTCATTTCGGCGGGCGGGGCGGCGAAGTCGATTACGCAGATCTCACCGTCGGCGGGTGCGACGATCGCGCCGGGCCGGGTGGGTGGCACCCGCGGGGGGTGCCGGAAGAACCCCGCGCAGGCGCCGGCGGCCAGCAGGCCCGCCCGTCGCATCCAGCGGTGGTTGCGGCCGACCAGCGCCAGCGCCAGCCCCGCGCCGATGAACGGTCGCCCGGCCGGATGCACCGGCGGGACGGCGGAGCGCACCAATCCCAGCGCATGCTGCGGGCTGAAGCCCGGGTCCGAAGCTGTGGGGCCGATAGTGCGGGGGCGTCG
>DASTKA010000027.1:0-3548 GCA_035716165.1 Mycobacterium sp.
TGACAGGCTGTCCACCAGCCGGGCCACCCCGTCGTCCACCACGGCCATCAGCAGGCCGTTGCGATCCCCGAAGTGGTACTGGATGACACCCCAGGTCACCCCCGCGCGTTCGGCCACGTGCTTGGCGGTGGCGGCGGAGAATCCCTCCTCCACGATGCAGCGGACCGTCTCGTCGATGATTTTCGCCCGGGTGTCGTCGCCGCGCTTGCGGGGCGCGGTCGTCCGCCTGGTGGGGCCAACCGGGCGATCGGGTGTCTGGCCTGCGACGATAGACATTGTTGACTTTATAACATAGCCGAGTCTATTTTTGGGGCGTGAGCAGCCCCTCGCGCTTCGCGCAACTGTCCCGTGCCGAGCTCGTCGTCCTGGTTCCCGAGCTGCTGCTGATCGGGCAGTTGATCGACCGATCCGGGATGGCCTGGTGCATCTCCTCGTTCGGCCGTGAAGAGATGGTCCAGATCGCCATCGAGGAATGGGCGGGCGCCAGCCCGATCTACACCCGGCGCATGCAGAAAGCGCTGAACTACGAGGGCAACGATGTGGTGACGATCTTCAAGGGCCTGCAGCTCGACATCGGTGCCCCACCGCAATTCATGGATTTCCGCTACACCGTGCACGACCGCTGGCACGGCGAATTCCACCTCGACCATTGCGGTGCCCTGCTCGACGTGGAGCCGATGGGGGAGCGGTACGTGTTCGGAATGTGCCACACCATCGAGGACCCCACCTTCGACGCCACCGCGATAGCGACCAACCCGCGCGCCCAGGTGCGCCCCATCCACCGCCCGCCCCGCACGCCGGCGGACCGGCATCCGCACTGTGCCTGGACCGTCATCATCGACGAGTCCTATCCCGAAGCGCAGAGCATCCCGGCGATGGACATCGTGAGCCGAACCCGCGCCGCGACATGGGAACTCGATCCCATCGATCCCTCGGACGAGGGCCAGTCGGATTACTCGGGCGCATTGCTGTCCGATTTCGACTTCGCCGCCTTCTCGCACTCGGCGCTGGTCCGGATGGCCGACGAGGTGTGCCTGCAGATGCACCTGCTGTACCTATCGTTCGCGATCGCGGTGCGGGCACGCGCCGCCAGCGACGACGAGGCCGTCGGCGTGTGCACCCGCGGCCTGACCGGCATCGCGGGCCTGGCCGCCGAACGGATCCACCGGGCGCTGCAGCTTCCGACCGGGATCGAGGGAGTGCTGCGCGTGCTCGAGCTGCACCCGCTGCTGAACCCCGCGGATTACGTTGTCGCCGAGACGGAGTCGAACCGGCTGCACGTGCGCCCGTCGCCGGCCCACGACGACCGTTCCTGGATCTCGTTGTGCTCGCCGGAATCCGTGCAGCCGCTCCAGGCGATCGCCACCGCGGTAGACCCGCACATCGGAGTTCGAGTTAGCGGAACGGCCGCCGACTGGACGGCCGAACTGGAGGAAACCGACACTCCCACCGAGGAACTGCCAGAGGTTTCGGTGGTCAGGGTCAGTGGCGGATCGACCTTCCAGTTCGAGCCCAGGCGTTCGCTGCCGCTGACGGTGCTGTAGCGAAAAGCTTTTTGTCAAGGGGCTTTCGGTACCGCTTCGGTGACGCAAGCGCATCGAGCGGATACCAATGACATTGCGAAGCATCGGCTTTCCGCGTGTCCGCGGCTATCGTTAACGCTGGCCACCGACCCCTATAGACGAGGTTTTCGCTCTATGTACGACCCGCTCGGGTTGTCGATCGGGACCACGAACCTGGTCGCCGCGCGTAATGGAAGCCCGCCGGTTAGCCGCCGGTCTGTGGTTACCCTTTACCCGCACTGTGCTCCGAAAGTCGGCGCGCCCGAAGAGAACCCGCACCTGACCGAGCCCGGTGTACCGATGAAGGGCTTTATCGAGCGCATCGGTGACTCGGTCGCGCTGGTGTCACCCGACGGTTCCGCGCACGACCCGGAACTCCTGACGGTGGAGGCGCTGGACGCGATGGTGCTCGCCGCCGGTGCGGATGCGGCGTGCTCGGAGATCTCCATCGCCGTTCCCGCGCATTGGAAGCCCGCGACGGTGCAGGCCCTGCGGGATGCCCTGCGCACCCATTTGGGCTTTGTGCGAAGCGGCATGGCGCCGCGGCTTGTCTCAGACGCGATCGCATCGCTGACCGCGGTGCGCGCCGAGCTCGGATTGCCGGACGAAGGCGTGGTGGGGTTGCTCGACTTCGGCGGTAGCGGCACGTCGGCCACATTGCTCGATGTCGCGGGGGACTTCGAACTCGTCAGCGCGACAATGCGTTACGCCGCTCTGTCCGGTGACGAGATCGATCAGGAATTGCAGCTGCGTGCCTTCGAGGAGCTGGGGCACGGCAGCGGGCTGGATCCGGCCAGCACCGCCGGTGTCGGACAGCTCAGCGAACTCAGGGAACAATGCCGCGCCGCCAAGGAGCGGCTCTCGACCGACGTGGCCACCGACATCGCCGCCGTGCTCGGCGGGCGCAGCTGCAGCCTGACCTTGACCCAGGACGACCTGGAAGAGCTGATTCAGGACCGGCTGACCGGCTTCATCTATGCCTTCGACGACTTGCTGGTGCGCTACCGCAAGAGCTGGTCGGACCTCGCCGCGGTGGTCACGGTCGGGGGAGGGGCGCGCATTCCGCTTGTCACCGAACGCCTTTCGATGCACGGCCGCGCACCGATCCTGACGCCGTCGCAACCGGCCCTGGCCGCGGCCAGCGGGGCGCTGATCCTGGCTTCGCGCGGCGGCGAGCTGGATCTGCGCACCCGAACGTCCATAGGGCTGCTCGCTTCGGCCGACGCGGCCGGTGACGTCGTCGACCTGGGGGCCGGCGATGTGCTGGTGATCGATGACGAGGCGCTGACCGATCGCGAATTGGCTTGGTCGCAGGCCGAATACACCGGCGATCTGCGGATGCGGTTCGGTGGGGAAACCTACGACGAAGACGGTCCGGCCGGCTGGTCCATGCGGCTCAATGTCATCCAACCACCGCGGGAACGCCGGCGTTGGTTGCGTCTTCGGTTGTCCCAGTTGGTCATCGGCATGTCGGCCCTGATCGCCATGACGGCGATCGGCGGGGTGGCCTACACGCTGACGGGTATTGAAAACCGCCAGGCCCCACCCGCGCCCTCGGTCGCGCCTCGGCCCGCGCCACCGGCCAACTCCGTGGCGCCGCGTCCGGTCGCGCCTCCGCCGCCGACCGCGGTGCCGCCGCCTCCGCCGCCGCCCAGCGCGCAGCCGATCCCGAGTCCGGCGCCCCCACCCCCGGAACCGCCGCCGCCGGCGCCACCGCCGGTGGTGGTGACCACCGCACCGCCGGCGCCCGTATACACGCCGAGGCACACGGCGCCGCCGACCACCGCGCCGCCGCAACCGACGGTCACCACGACCGTTCCGCCACCACCGACGGCCACGACCACACCGCCGCCGCCCCCACCGCCGACCGACACCACGACCACGACCACGGTGCCGATGACGACGGAGTGGATCCACGTGCCGCTGCTGCCGATACCGATTCCGGTGCCGGTTCCACAGCAGCAGGCCCCCGCGACTCCGCAGTAT
>DASTKA010000028.1:0-6703 GCA_035716165.1 Mycobacterium sp.
GAGGAGTCGGCAAATCTAGCTGGGCGGCGGTTGGTCACGCGGCGCGGTCAATCGCGGGGACCGGTCCCGGCTGACCCAGGCCAGCGCCCCCACCACAGCGGCGGCGGCGAACGACGCGATGCACAGCCACACCACCGCCCCGGTGAAGGAACGGGTGTTGGGGTCGGTATAGCGGGCCTGGGCGGTCATCGCGGACACGACGCCCGGTTTGAGCTTCCACGCCACGACGTCGGGCTCGACCCGGTCACCGTTGGTGGAGGTCACCACGCCCGGGAAGGCGATCGTCAGCTCGACGTCGGCCTCGGAATCGGTCAGCGAGGTCAGATCCGCCCGGCCTTCCATGATCACCATGTTGCCGTTGCGGCGCAGCGTCAGGTTGACCCCGGAGGCGTCGGAGTTCATGTTGGCCAGCTGCGGCAACTCCGCAAACGTCAGATCGGAGAACACCGCCTGCGAGCCGACGTAGCCGTCGCTGTCGTAGTTCGACACCGCCACCTTCTGGCTGAACGGCAGGTTGTTGCTTTCCAGTTGCGGGCCGGTGTCCTTGGGGGTTTTGGGCTTGGCGGCGGCCACGATCTCACCGGACACCAGGTCATCGGGGGAGATGGTGAGCGATGCCCTGACCCGCAGGCATCCGGTGGCCAGCGGCACCAGGAGCAGCAACATCGCCAAGGCCGTCAGGCGGCGCCGTCGAGCTCGAAACGCTCGGGATCCTCGGCTGCGGGGCGGGGCAGAGCTGGCTCGCACCAGGTCATCGTGCCAGATCCGATGTGCCGCTTGAATAAGTGGCGCCTTTGGACGGGTGCCGCCCGCCGGCCGGTTCGCCGTTATAGAGGTAGCTCGCGACCGAGAATCGCGAACGCCCGGGGGTCGCCGGCGAAGTGGTAGCCGCGGATGACGTCGGTGAATCCCAGGCGCCGGTACAACCGCCAGGCGCGGTTGGGCTCACCGTTGGTTTCCGGCGTGGAGAGCAGCACATTCTGCTCGGCGCGACCCGCGAGCAGCCGTCGTGCCAGCGCCTCGCCGAGACCGCGGCCCTGGGCGCGGGGGTGGATGTGCAGCTCGGTCAACTCGAAGTAACTGTTCATCAGCCGGGAGATCTCCTGGGGCGGTGAGCCGCCGCGCTGCATGCCCAGCACTACCTGCTGCTGCCACCATTGCCCGGGCGCGCCGGGGTACCCGTAGGCCACGCCGAGCAACGGCGCGCCGGCAAGGGCCTCCGCCGGGGGCAGTTGTGCGCCTGCGTCTTCGGCTTCCTGGGTTTCGACGACACCGGCCCCCTGCCAGCCCCGTCGCCGGATGTGTTCCAGCCACATGGCGGCGCGCTGGTTCTCGGTGCCCCGCGGATAGCGCATCGCGTCGACGTACACCGCCAGGGCGTCACCCAGGCGTCGCTCCATGTCGTCGGGAAGCAGATCGATGAGGAATATCGCCAACTCGCGTCTCCTCCTCGTCCGGGCTTCAGGCTCGTTCGGTGCTCCGGCATTGTGTGGTCGCTGTGGACCGGCCGCTATCGCCCATTATCGGACCCGTTGGGACGGCCCGGCGAGCGGTCGTGGCACCGGACCGATGAATCGCCGAAGGTTCGGGAAGCCGGTTGCAGCGCACGGCCGTTGCGGTCAGCAGCGACGTCGGGAGGCAGCCGGGATAGAATCGGCGCGGAACCGGTGGTATGGGGCAGATTGACCTCGTATCATTGAATTAATTGCCCTCGCAACGGGCATCCGGGTGTTATCGATAGTCACGTGCCAAACTGTCGGCAAGGAGGGACGAATGCCACTCTCCGATCATGAGCAGCGGATGCTCGATCAGATCGAGAGCGCTCTCTACGCCGAGGACCCCAAATTCGCGTCAAGCGTCCGCGGCGGAGGTTTTCGCGCACCTACCGCCCGTCGGCGGTTGCAGGGCGTGGCGCTGTTCGTCATCGGTCTGGCGATGCTGGTCTCCGGGGTGGCGTTCAAGGCGACGATGATCGGAAACTTCCCGATTCTCAGCGTATTCGGGTTCATCGTCATGTTCGGCGGAGTGATATTCGCGATCACTGGGCCCCGGTTGTCCGGGCGGCCCGATCATTCCGGCCCGGCCGCCACGTCGTTGCGTCAGCGCCGCAACAAGGGCGGGGGATCGTTCACCAGTCGCATGGAGGATCGGTTCCGCCGCCGCTTCGACGGCTGAGCGCTTCCACACGCTCGGGGTAGCCACTTGGCTGCCCCGATTTTGCTTTTTGCGGGCGGGCCCCTGCCATCGGCCGTCTGAAATCTGCGCAACCGTCGATGCCGTTTTGCAGCCCAATCGAGCCCTAACCGAGGCGCGTCGCGTCCGTTGAGCCCCACCGGGCCCCACTAATCTCCTCCACACGCCCCACCACAAACATCGTGCCTGGTAGACGTGCTCTATCAGCAGCTCGGAAAGAGGGCCGCCTCGGGTCGCGACACACCCCATTTGTGGCATCGACAGCGTCTTGACGACCGATAACCCGTGAAACGGCACGGCGAGACTTCAAGAATGGGGCAGAGTGGGGGATTGTGGGGTATGGTGACTGCAGTGTTTGGGTGACCCCATAGGGGAGGTGAGCTGGTGTTTCTCGGCACCTACACGCCCAAACTCGATGACAAGGGGCGGCTGACGCTGCCCGCCAAGTTCCGCGACGCGCTGATAGGGGGGTTGATGGTCACCAAGAGTCAGGACCACAGCCTCGCCGTCTACCCGCGGGCGGAATTCGAACAACTGGCCCGCCGCGCGAGCAAGGCCTCGCGGAGCAACCCCGAAGCCAGGGCGTTTCTCCGCAATCTCGCCGCCGGCACCGACGAACAGCATCCCGACGCGCAGGGCCGAATCACGTTGTCGGCCGATCACCGGCGCTACGCGAACCTTTCGAAGGACTGCGTGGTCATCGGCGCGATCGACAACCTGGAGATCTGGGATGCGCAGGCATGGCAGGACTACCAGCAGACCCACGAAGAGAACTTCTCCGCGGCCAGCGATGAAGCACTCGGCGACATCATCTGAGGCGCATGCCCGTGCAACGTGGCCTCTGCCCGAACCGACCCTGGCGTACTTCCCCAACGCCAGGTTCGCGAGTTCGGTCAGAGACCTCGATGCAGGGGCTGCCCATCTTCTCGAGCGTCCGGTAAGGCCCGTCCGGGCGATATCGACCCGAAGCGGCGCGAGGACCTTGGGGGCCCGGGCGGCCGACGGGTGCCGGCAGATCCGTGGAGGCGTTGCGGTGGCTGACAATTCGAGTCCCGACGATTACGGGCATGTCCCAGTCCTGTTGGAACGCTGCGTCGAACTTCTCACTCCCGCGCTGACCCGGCACGCCCCCGACGGTTCGAATGCGACCCTGGTAGATGCCACGCTGGGCGCGGGCGGGCATGCGGAACGGTTCCTCACCGACCTGCCGGGCCTGCGACTGATCGGACTCGACCGCGATCCCAGTGCGCTCGACATCGCCCGGGCGCGGCTGGCGCGCTTCGCCGACCGCGTCACGCTGGTGCACACGCGCTACGACGAAGTCACCGCGGCGCTGGCCGAATCCGGTTATGCCGCAACTGAATCGGTGGACGGAATGCTGTTCGACCTCGGGGTGTCGTCCATGCAGCTGGATCGCGCCGAGCGCGGCTTCGCCTACGCCCAGGACGCGCCGCTGGACATGCGGATGGACCCGTCGTCGCCGCTGACCGCGGCCGTCATCGTCAACACCTACGACGAGGCGGAGCTGGCGAAGATCTTGCACCGCTACGGCGAGGAGCGGTTCGCGCGTCGCATCGCCGCACACATCGTGCGCCGGCGTGCCCGCGAGCCGATCACCTCGACCTCGGACCTGGTGGCCCTGCTCTACGAAGCGATTCCGGCTGCGGCCCGGCGCACCGGCGGGCATCCGGCCAAGCGCACGTTCCAGGCGCTGCGGGTCGCGGTCAACGACGAACTGGACACCTTGCGCAGTGCGCTTCCGGCCGCGCTGGACGCCCTGGACGTCGGCGGGCGCATCGTGGTGATGGCCTACCAATCGCTGGAAGACCGGATCGTCAAGCAACTCTTCGCGCAGGCGGTCGCTTCCCGCACCCCGGTGGATCTGCCCGTCGAGCTTCCCGGCCACGAGCCCCGATTCCGGTCCCTCGTCCACGGTGCCGGCCGCGCCGACGCGGCCGAGGTCGAACGCAATCCACGCAGTGCCGCAGTGCGATTACGTGCGCTGCAACGAATGCAATCACAGCAGGCTAGCGGGAAAGGCGACGCATGAGAGCACAGCGGGATACGTCGAAGCGGCGCGGCGGCACCGAGCGTCGGGGCGGACGTGACGGTGCTGCCCGGCGCGGCCGTCGTCCCGCGGCCGAGTCCGGATCGGCGCGGCGCACCCGAAGCGGCCGGACCTCGGCGCCCGCCCGCGAGGCCCGCGCACCCAAGTCCGCGCCGCACACCGGCCCCATCGCCCGGCCGGTTGAACGGCCGGCCCGGCCGAAGAGCACCAGCCAGGCCAAGGCACGGGCAAAGGCACGGAAAGCCAAGGCGCCCAAAGTCATTCGTCCTCGTCTGACCGAGCGGCTGGCCGCCCGGCTGGCGTCGATCGACCTGCGGCCGCGGACGTTGGCCCGCAAGGTCCCGTTCGTCGTGTTGATCATCGGTGCGCTGGCCATCGGGCTTGGCCTCACGCTGTGGCTGTCCACCGACTCAGCCGAGCGCTCCTACAAGCTGAGCCACGCCCGGGAGCGGACCCGGTTGCTGCAGCAGCAGAAGGAGGCGCTGGAGCGCGACGTGCGCGAGGCGGAGGCCGCCCCGGCGCTGGCGGAGGCGGCCCGCAAGCAAGGCATGATCCCGAGCAGGGACACCGCACACCTGGTCCAGGACCCGTCCGGGAACTGGGTCGTGGTCGGCACGCCCAAGCCGGCCGACGGTGTCCCGCCGCCACCGCTGAACAGCAAGCTGCCCGACGAGGCGCCGCAGCCCCCCAAGCCGCCGGCCGCTCCGCCGGAGGTCTCGACGCGGTTAGAGCCGGCTCCCGGCGGGCCCGCGCCGGCCAGGTCGGGGCCCGAAGCGCTGCTGCGCGCACCCGACGGCGCGTCGACGGTGGGCGGTCAACACCTGCCGCCCGCGGTGCCCCCGGTGCCCGGCGCGCCTGCCGCCCCCGGCGTGCCGGTGACGGGTACGCTGCCCGGCATGCCAGGCGGACCGGCGACGGGTGCATTGCCCGGCATGCCCCCTGCCCCGGCAACCGGCGCCTTGCCCGGCACGCCCGCCGGCCCGGTCACCGGAGGCGCGCCTGGCGTGCTGCCGGCGCCGCCGACGCCGGGGCTGCCCATGCCGGCCGGACCGGCGACCGCTCCGGCTCCGGCCGAGGTGTCGATTCCCTTGGGCGGGCTGCCGATCCCGGCTCCTGGCCAGGTTCCCGCACCGCTGCCCGCGGAGATTCCGGTTCCGTTGCAGCTGGGCCGCCCGGCGGCGCCGGGTCAACCGGTGGTTCCCGGCGCCCCCGCTAGCGGCCTGCCCGGGCCCGCGGCCGGTGCGGCGCCAGGTGCGCCCAGGTGAGCCGGGGTGAATCCCCGCGTGTACGCCGGTCGCAGTCGGCGCGCCCCACACGTGGTCCCCGCAAGGACTTGGCGGGCAAGGGCGCGCGGCAACCCAAGCGACGCCTGAAATCGCAAGCCGAAGCCGGCCGAGACGTCCGGGAGCCGAAGCGATCCCGGAAAGCCAAGCAGGCCTCGAACGCCGGCGCGGCAAAGCGGCCCGAGGCGGTGGGGCACTCGGCGCGCGAGCGTCGCACCCGTCAAATCGTGCAATTGACCGGCCGCGGCGGGTCGTTCGTCTTCCGGCATCGGGCCGGCAACGTGGTCATCTTGGTGCTGATGCTGGTGGCCGCCGCGCAGCTGTTTGTGTTGCAGGTGACCAACGCCCCGTCGCTGCGGGCCCAGGCCGCCGGCCAGCTCAAGGTCACCGACGTGGAAAAGGCGGTGCGCGGCAGCATCATCGACCGCCGCAAAGACCAGCTTGCCTTCACCATCGAGTCGCGAGCGCTGACGTTTCAGCCGAAACGGATTCGCAAGCAATTGGAGGAGGCCAAAGCCAAGAACTCGACGGCGCCGGATCCCCAGCAGCGGTTGCGCGACATCGCCAAAGAGGTCTCCAGCCGCCTGGGCAACAAGCCGGACTCGGCAACCGTCTTGAAGAAGCTGCAAACCGACGACAACTTCGTCTATCTGGCGCGTGCCGTCGATCCCGCTGTCGCCAGCGCGATTTCGGACAAGTATCCCGAGGTCGGCTCCGAACGCCAGGATCTGCGCCAATACCCGGGCGGGTCGCTGGCGGCCAACATCGTCGGCGGCATCGACTGGGACGGTCACGGCTTGCTGGGGCTGGAAGAGGCCATGGACTCGGTGCTGTCGGGCACCGACGGCGCCGTCACCTACGACCGCGGATCCGACGGTGTGGTCATCCCCGGCAGTTACCGCAACCGGCATCGGGCGGTCAACGGCTCGATGGTCCAGTTGACCCTCGACGACGACATCCAGTTCTACGTGCAGCAGCAGGTCCAGCAGGCCAAGAATCTGTCTGGCGCGCATGATGTCTCGGCCGTCGTGCTGGACGCGAAGACCGGCGAAGTGGTGGCCATGGCCAACGACAACACGTTCGACCCCTCGCAGGACATCGGGCGTCAGGGCGACAAACAGCTGGGCAACCTGGCGGTGTCCTCGCCGTTCGAGCCGGG